>JAFTGC010000014.1 GCA_017458105.1 Ruminococcus sp.
CTTAATAGAATTTACAGGGCAGCATGAGCCGAGCCGCCGCGAGTTTTCCTCGCTCGTCGCTACGCTCCTTCCTCGAAAAACTCGCGGCAATCTACTACAGACTAAAAAATTGTTTCAACTTGCTATTGCAATTTGCGAAAATATGTTATCATAAAAATAAAAATTTTTATATGAAAAATATATTAGGAGGTATAATTTAAATGAAAAAAGTTGTTTTGGTAGGCACAGGTATGGTCGGTATGAGTTTTGCGTATGCGGCACTTAACCAAAATGTTTTTGATGAGCTTGTACTTATCGACTTGAATAAACAGCGTGCAATTGGTGAAGCTATGGACCTGAACCACGGTCTTGCGTTCTCTAAATCGTCTATGAGAATTTACGCAGGAGAATATTCCGACTGCAAGGATGCCGATATTGTGATAATTTGTGCCGGTGTCGCCCAAAAACCGGGCGAAACCAGACCTCAGCTTTTAAATCGCAACACAGCGGTGTTTAAATCAGTTGTTAAGCCTGTTTGTGAAAGCGGTTTTAATGGAATTTTTCTTGTTGCAACAAACCCCGTTGATATTATGACAAGAGTGACAGCAGAACTTTCGGGATTCCCTAAAAACAGAGTTATCGGAACAGGTACAACGCTGGATTCGGCAAGGTTGCGTTATTTGCTTGGCGAGTATTTTGGTATCAATACAAGGAGCATACACGCTTATGTCATTGGCGAGCACGGCGACACTGAGTTTATCCCATGGAGTCAGGCGTTGCTGGCAACAAAACCTGTCAACAACATTATGCTCGATAATCCAACCGAATATAAGTTGACTGACCTTCAAAAAATGGAAGACGAAGTAAGGCGGTCTGCTTATAAAATTATTGAATCAAAGGGTGCTACTTATTATGGAATAGGTATGGCAATCGTGCAGATTTGCCGTGCCATTTTGCAAAATGAAAATTCCGTACTTACGGTTTCCTGCCATCTGGACGGACAGTACGGTCAGTACGGAACTTATGTGGGCGTTCCTGCGATTATCAACAAAAACGGAGTTAAGGAGCTTGTCGAGCTTTCGCTCACAGGCAAAGAGATGAATAAGCTTATAGAAAGCTGTAACATACTCAATAAGTATTATTCCGACATTGAGCTGAATTGCGAAGAAAAGGCTGAATAATTTTATGGATAGCATTGAAAAATTACAGCATATTATTGATAACAGCAAAAAACTTGTTTTCTTTGGCGGAGCAGGTGTCAGTACCGAAAGTGGTATCCCCGACTTTCGTTCTGCGGACGGGCTTTATAATTTAAAGTATAAGTATCCGCCTGAGGAGATTATAAGCCACAGCTTTTTTGTTAAAAATCCTGAGGAGTTTTACCGTTTTTACAAGGATAAAATGATGTGCCTTGAAGCCCAACCGAATTCTGCACATACTAAACTTGCCGAGATTGAACGCTCGGGTAAGGATGTTACAGTTGTTACTCAAAATATTGATGGTCTTCACCAAAAGGCAGGCAGCAAAAAGGTTTATGAACTACACGGCAGTATTCACCGCAACCACTGTATTAAGTGTAATGCAAGTTATAATGCTGAATTTGTAAAGAACACCAATGGTGTGCCTAAGTGCGTCAAATGCGGCGGCACCGTAAAGCCGGATGTTGTTTTGTATGAGGAGGGGCTTGACGATTTTACCGTAAGTTCAGCATTACAGGCAATAAGCGAGGCTGATACGCTTATTGTTGCAGGCACTAGTCTTGCGGTTTATCCTGCAGCAGGGTTTATCCGCTGCTTTAACGGCAGTACGCTTGTTTCAATGAATCTTACTGCGACCTCAGCCGACAAAAGTGCAGACCTTGTTATTCACGATAAAGTCGGCAAGGTGCTTTCGCATATAAAAGTTTAAAATCAAAGCGGTATCGTTTTTAAAAATAAACCGACCGCCGAAAGTCAGATCAAAATCTCACCTTCGGCGGTCGGTGTTTTCATATAAAAAATACAATATAAAGGTTACGTTATTTTTTGGAATATCTGCAGAATCAAGGCTATATACTATACCAAACCTGATTTTTTCATAAGCTTTTTAATACAGTCTTCGCACACATTGTTGCCTTCATGTACGATCATATTATCGGTTTCACCACAGAAGACACAAGTCGGCTTATATTTTCTTATCAGCAGACCGTTATCTTTTGCAAGAATTTCAATAGCGTCTTCTTTTTCCATATTGTACATCTGTCTGACAGGTTTTGGGATTACAATTCTGCCGAGAGAGTCAATCTTACTTACATATCCTACTTGTTTCATTTTATCACCCTCTTTGCTGAAAAAAGAACATCATCCTTATGGCAATACCGTAAATATCAGTCTTTAATGTTTAAAAAACTAACCTTTGCACGGTGTTGTCTAAGAAAAACGACAAAAAAGTTAATTATTCTTCCTAGATGTTCTCATTCTAACAAAATCCGATTATTGTGTCAAGACTTTAAAAAGATAAATAATTTTTTGTAGGAAGTGACGAAAAATTACTAATTATATTTGGGGAATAATGATAGTTTTTTCAGTGATTTGTGCCATATTTACAAGCAATACCGAACAGCTGTCTTCAGGAATTTTAAACGGTGCCGAAAAAGCCGTACAGCTTCTTATTAAACTCTTCGGAGCCATGGTATTTTGGTCGGGAATAATGAAAGTAGCCGAAAAAAGCGGACTAACCGCAAAGTTGGTAAAATTGCTTTCTCCGTTCCTCAAACATCTTTTTCCGGATTTGGACAAAGACGGTGAAGCATTTCAGAGCATATGTATGAACATAAGTGCAAATTTGATCGGTGTGGGCAATGCCGCTACACCTTTTGGGTTAAAAGCTATGCGTGAAATGCAGAAACAAAACTTAAAAAAAGACACTGCAAGCGACTCAATGGTTGTTTTTGTGGTTATGAACACCGCTTCAATGCAGTTGATTCCAACTACAATCGGATACCTAAGACAAAGCTACGGCAGTAGTGAACCGTTTGCAATTATACCGCAGGTTATGGCGGTTTCTGCGTGTGCATTGTGCGTTGCATTGGTATTTTCGCTGACAATAAACAGGTGTAAAAAATGGAAATAATAGTACCGGCAGGTGTTGCAATCATTGTTGCATACGGTCTGTTTAAAAGAGTAAAGGTCTTTGACGCTTTTATTGAGGGTGCAATCGAAGGGCTGCACGCTCTTTATATGATTATACCAACAATCACCGGGCTTGTTGTTGCCGTAGAAATGCTTCAGCAAAGCGGAGGAATCGACATGGTATGCTCGTTTGCCGAACCGCTGGCGGATATTTTTGGTTTTCCGAAAGAAATTGTGCCTATGGCAATACTGCGTCCGGTCAGCGGCAGCGGTGCAACAGCTTTGCTTACTAATATATATGAAAATTACGGACCTGACTCAATCGTCGGGCAAATAGCATCCGTGCTTGCAGGGAGCACAGAAACAACATTTTATGCGGTAACAATGTATTATGGCAGTATAGGCGTAACAAAAACCAGGCACACCTTGCCCGTAGGACTTTTGGCTGATACAACGGCATTTATTATGTCAATAATTTTAATTAAAGCGATTTAAATAAATATGTAAACATATTTTTGTGTAATATAACATTAATTTTATAAAATTGCTGTAAATTTTAATTGAATTTTCAGTAATAATTAATTTGTAAATTTTTCGTAAAGTACTGGACTTTAAGGTGAGATAATTGTATAATAATTATATAAATGAATGGGAGGTACACTATATGTCAATTTCCAAAAAATTACTTTCAACTGCAATGGCTGTTATGATGGTTATCTCACTTTTAACAGTAGTGCCAACTGCAACTGCAGCTGAATCAACAGTCAGAATTAACGAAGTCAACGCCAAAGTAGGTCAGAATATCCTTTATGACTTTTATGTACAAGCAGGTACAAGCCTTAAAGGTCTTGAGGGTAAGATTAACTATGATAAGTCGGTGCTCACACTCAGCAGCCTTACTTATGATGTAGACAGTTCAATAAAGGGCACTGAAACTAAAGACGGCGATATCGTTACTTACAGCTTTAGCTCAGACAAAACATACGATGCAACAAGCAGAATTGTTATCCTTACAGCTATGTTCAAGGTTTCTGCAACAAGCTCAAAGTACACAAGCAGTACAACAGCAGACGCTGTTTCTGCCTGCTTTACAAAGCTTACATCTACAAGCGGTGTAAACCTTATGGAATCTGCAAACACAAATATTACAACCAGAACAATTATTGCCCCTACTTCTGTTACAATGAAATCAACCTCTGTAAATCTTGTAGGCAAGGGCGATAAAGAGGTTGTTTATGTAAAATCTGTAGGTCCTGTAAACAGTGATGTACAGTCATCTTACGCTTGTACTTACAAATCAAGCAACACAAATGTAGCAAAGGTTACTAACAGATCAACAAAAGTAACCATCACAGCAGTAGGTCCGGGAACTTGCTATGTATATTGCACAACTGACGGTAATCTTGCAACCGCAAAAATCAAGGTTACTGTTACACAGCCTGTTACAAAGGTTACACTTAACAGCAAGCCTTTCTCCCTCAAGAAAGGTGCTTCAAAATCTGTAAAAGTAACTGTAAGCCCAACAAACGCAAGCAATAAGAATGTTTCTGTTAAGTCAAGCAAGAGCGGTATCGTAAAGCTCAGTGCCTCAACAGTAAAATCCGGCAAAACAGTTAAGATTACAGCTAAGAAGAAGGGTTCAACCACTCTTACATTCCAAGCAAAAGACGGCTCAAAGAAAAAGGCAACAATTAAAATTACAGTAAAATAAGACCAGGGAAAAACCGTTAAACGGCTAAACCCTGATTCGGTCATTCATTTTCCTTTCCTGACAGCAGTCCGTACGAATATACGAACTGCTGTCATTTTTTGTATTTGAGTTGACCCCCGAAGGCTGGATTTTTCTAACTTTCGGGGGTCGAGTCATTTGCGGATTATGATAGGTTCTCGTTATTATATTTTTACACAGCTGCAAAGCTTATGCCCGAACGCTTTGCGTATGCTTCGGCAGGTGAGCCTTTTTTTCCTGAGATTGTAAAACCTAAAATTTTCTTGGGATTCCCCACCTTGCCACGAAAACCAATTGAAAAGTTTTCAATCTTTTTGACGGAAGAAGGTATGGTAACGGTTTTTAGTTTTTTGCAATTAAAAAATTCATTTCTGCACAGGCTTTTAACATTTGACGGAATAGTAATTTTTTGAAGTTTTTTACAGTCTGCAAACACACTGTCACCAACAACATTAGGAACCTTCAGGGTTTTTATTTTTAAAGCCCTAAATGCACCGTAGTAAATTTTCAGTTTACTGTTTGCGTTGATTTTCAGCTTTGTTACTTTTTTGCAGGCAGCAAATGCCGATTCTTCTATTTTGGTTACACTTTTTGGAATGGCAATTTTTGATAACTTTTTACACCCGTAAAAAGCATATGTTCTGATTTCTTGAACTTTATTTAACTTTACTTTTTTAAGCTTTTGATTAAAGTAAAAAGCTGTTCTTGCGATAACTTTCACACTTTTTGGGATTTTAAATTCATTCCCCGATTTGGCAGCGGGATAAACAATAAGCTTTGTAAGTTTTTTGTTATACAAAACTCCTGACCGCCCGGTAAAGTACTTGTTATCCTTTTTGACTTTTATCTCAGTCAGGTCATACATATTTATAAGAGGCGAGCGTAAACGACTGGTTGTGTAGTCGTTCAATATTTTTACGCTCTTACCCAGCGTAAGCGATTTAATGGAGCTTCTGTCAAAAGCATTGAAAGCAATTTTTGTAACAGTATCACCAACAATTAGTTTTTTTACACGAGTGCCTGTAAAAGCCAGTTGAGTGATTTTTCTAACAATATGTCCGCCTAATTTTGACGGCGTTTTAACGGTTGTATCAGAACCAAGGTATTTAGTGATTACAGCTTTGCCTGTTTTAGTGAGCTTGTACTCATAGTTGCCGTTTTTATAAATTCGGGTATTTGTTGCTTGAATTGAAAATGTATTGTTTGTACCAAATACATTTACCGAAGGTATAATCATTACAATTAAAATAGCACACAATGTAAAAAATCTTAAATTTTTCATAACCAACCGCTCCGTTAAATTTATTTGTTTCTATATAAAATGACACATTTAGAGTGGTTTAGGTTTTAAAAAAGTAAAAATTTGTCATTATTAACAAAAAAGCACTCGGAAATTATGACGTGACCCCCAAAAGTTAGACCAAAAATCTAATTTTCGGAGGTCGGTATTTTTATGGCAAAATACAGTTATGAATTCAAGAAAAAAGTGGTGACAGAGTATCTAAACGGCGAGGGAGGCTACGAATATCTTTCAACA
>JAFTGC010000015.1 GCA_017458105.1 Ruminococcus sp.
ATATTTCTTGCGCTCTGTGTTACAATTGGAATTGTCCATAGTGATGATTCCTTTCGAATTGGTGTCTGCAAACTCAATTCTACTACAGAATCGTGGCTATGGATACTTTTTTATTATTTCAACTTCATTTTACAACGCGCCGCATTAAAAAATTTTAAAAAATACTTTTAATTCGACACCATACGTGTTATAATAAAACCAATAGGAGGTATAAATTATGGTAGTAGATAAACAAACAGTAATTGGCGATATTCTTGACGAACATCCGGAAACAGCGGAATTTTTCTTTGAAATTGGTATGCATTGCCTTGGTTGCCCACATTCAAGAGCTGAGTCAATTGAAGAGGCTTGCTATGTTCACGGCACAGATGCTGATGAACTCGTAGAAAAAATCAACTCGGCAATCGCATAATGTTGCCCAACCGACTCAGGCTGATTGCATCAATGGTCAAGCATGGCTCAGTAGTTGCCGACATTGGCACTGACCATGCGTATTTGCCCGTCTATTTGGTTAAAGAGAATATTTGTCCGAGAGCATTGGCGTGCGATATTCGTCCGTTACCGCTTGAAAAAGGACGCCAAAACATCTCTTTAAATCATCTTGAAGATAAAATCGAAACACGGCTTTCCGATGGATTGAACGCAATATCCAAAGGCGAAGCCGATACTTTCACAATCGCAGGCATGGGAGCTGATGTACTTATTCACATTCTCTCATCTTGTGATTACATTAAAAGCGACCGTTACACCCTCATAATCCAGCCTATGAGCAGATATTACGAACTAATAACTTGGCTATATCAAAACGGATTTGTTATAGAAAACCAAAAATGTACTCACGAGGGTAACCGTCGCTACACCGTTATAAAAGCTCGATACACAGGTCAAAAGAACGACTTTTCTGAGGCTGACACCTATATCGGTGCAATGGATTTAGAGGACAGCGAATGCAGGGAATTTTTGCAAGGCGAAATAAAAAAAGCCGAACGGCGAGCAATCGGCAATCCGGAATTAAAACCAACAATAGAAGAACTAAAGGAAAATTTAAAATGAAAGTTGCAGATATTCTGAATTACACAGAAACATTTGCACCTATATCCACCGCAGCTGATTTTGACAACTGCGGTGTTCTTGTAGGTGATAAAAACCAACAGGTAACACGGGCGATTGTGGCACTTGACATTACACCTGATACCGTCCGTGAAGCTCACAAAAAATCAGCAGAGCTAATCATCAGCCACCATCCGGTGATTTTTAATCCACTAAAAAGACTTACAACAGAAACTTCACCATACCTGTTGGCAAAGTACGGAATAACCGCACTCTGCATGCACACCAACCTTGACCTCTCCCCAATTTTCGGAGTTAATACCGAGCTTGCCAAAGCCCTGGGATTAATAAACGGTCATTTCGTTGAAGGTACTTACGCATATATCGGGGAACTTAGAACCGCAGTAACGGCACAACAGTTTGCACAGCAAGCAAAAAAGGCCCTTGATTGCATTGGGCTAAAATACACAGATAAGCAATCGGTCAAAAAAGTATGTGTATCATCAGGAGCAGGAGCAGAAGAGATTTTAACGGCTATCGAAAATGACTGCGACCTTTTTCTTACCGGCGAAATGAAGCACCACCTCTACATAGAGGCTATGAATGCAGGAATATCGGTTGTTGAAGTTGGTCATTTTAAAAGCGAAGACATTGTTATACAACCACTTGTAAACCTTTTGCAAGAAAAATTTCCGAGTGTAAAGTTTGAAAAAACCGAAACCGTAATTGATAATGTCAAATATCTATAATAATTTAAAAATAACCGTATAAGCGTTATGCTTATGCGGCTTTTTGTTGTTAAAGCATCACTATAATCTACATATAAACAGCTAATATCATTTTACCTCTTTAATTATTTTAAATTATTTTCACAGTAGCACTTGCAATAATTTCATATTTATGGTATATTTTATATATAATGTGAAATATTTCGTCGGTTTTTTAGAACTCTTTTGCTCAATAGGGACTACATTAAAGGAGTAATTCACATAAAAGGAGGTTATAATGCTGTAAAAAGTATGTCCCAAATTGAAATTATATAATAACGGAGGTAAAAAAATGAAAAAAGTAATTTCTTTAACAACTGTATTAGCACTGATTGTGTGTATGTTATCTGTACTACCGTCAGCAGGTGCTGTATCTGAAAATCCGGTAAAACTAATTTATGCCAAATCAGCATATACTGTAGGAGGAATCGGTGCAAAAGGATATGTTGAAGTAGAAAACATCGCCTACGAAAAGAGCGTAACAATTCACTATTCTTTTAACGGTACCGACTGGTACGACACTGCCGCAGAATACTACCAGCCTACTCATGGCAACTACGAAGCCTGGAAATTTGAAACAACAGGCATTGAAAGACCCGGTCATGACTCAGCCGTAGTAATTCAGTTTGCAATTAAATATGAAGTAAACGGTTCAACCTACTGGGATAATAACGACGGACAGAATTATTCTGTTTACTCAGGATACCACGCTCCTGATTTTTATGATATTGGTGTAGGCGGAATTGTAGATTATCATTCAAGTAGAACAGACAATACTGTAAGCGGTGCTGTACAGCTAAAGAATCTTGGTTACGAAAAAGATGTAAAAGTAATTTACACAACCGATAACTGGGAAACTTCCAATACAGCAGACGCTGAATACGATTATACTTCTTATTTTAAAAATTATATTGAAACATGGAAGTACTCATTTACCGTAGACAGCGAAAACGAAATTCAGTATAAGCTCTCCTATACAGTTAACGGCACCACTTATATCGACGACAATTTCGGCGATTATTACACAGTATAATTTGTTTATAAAAAATTACTCTCTACAAAAATCTGTAGAGAGTAATTTTATATTTAAAAGCACTGCTTATAGCCTAAAATCAGAATTTTTCCTCTTATTAATGTAATCCTCCAGTATAATTGTAGCCGCCACACTGTCTACCACAGATTTACGCTTTTTGCCCCTCGTATTTGTGTTATTTAGATAATTGTGAGCTGTTATGGTAGTTCCACGCTCGTCTTGCATATCTGTTTTTATACCGGACATTTTTTCAAGCTTATTTGCAAATTCCCGTGCATTTTGTGCTGATTCGCCCTCGCTGCCATCCATATTTTTCGGCAAACCAACAACTATCAGCTCCACTCGCCTTTCATTAGCAAGCTCTGCAACTTTTTCAATTAGTTTGTCACTGTTATATTCATTAATCTGAGCAAGTGGCGAGCTAAGCATTTCCAGCTTATCGCAAATAGCAATGCCTGTCCTCGCTTTACCCAAATCTACTGCCATAATTATCATACTTTTCCCTTCCCTGCTTTCACAGCACGCTTGATTCCGTTTTCGACAAGGGCTAACATAAGTATTAAAAGCGGAGTAGTTATCGGTTGATCTATATTAACAACCGCCTGAACGCTGTAGCACAGCACACCTGCGGTGAACGCAATCACAAATTTATCAGCAACCGCACTCTTTACCGCCCTCTTGATTGAACTGACTATAAGCGTAATATACGAACCCACACCCGCAAGTCCGACTGTAATTAAATAGTTTAGGTAAACATTGTGTGCGGCATCGGTTGTTTCGTGTTTAAATTTTTTAAGCTCTGCGGTGTAGCCCATTGCGTCCATCACCAGCTTATATGTGTCCGGACCTGTTCCAAAGATTTTTTGGAAAAAGTTCATATTACCGAAAGCATATATTGAGCGAATCCACATAAAACCACGGTGAGTTCCCCAGCTGTCGTCAAAACGGAAATACTTTTTAAGACCTGTAAGTTTAACTTCGGTGTCAATTACACTATAGTAAATAACAGCAAAGACCAAAACCAAAGTCACTGCCGAAAAGAAAATAATAATAGCAAGCCTGACTTTTTTGGCCACGCTCGTAGTGTATTTATCCCCGAACTTTTCAAGCAAATACATAATTGCACACAGTCCCGCAGGCAAAAGATAGGTGTTGCCGTAAACAAAAAAGTGCTGTATGGTACTAAACCCCATACTGTAGTCATCATTTGTGAGCGACACAATGCGAACCAACTTACAAAAAAGAATAACAAATGCCAAAAGGAACAAAAATCTTTTCAAGTATTTTATCCGTCCTGCAAAAAAGATTAGTGCAACAACAAGAAAAATTGCCGACCCCAGAATACTGCCGTCGCTGTTTGAACAGATAATTCCGCAAAAATTTATTGCCGTGCAAAGAACCGCAACGATTTTTTCCCACAACTTTTCCGCATAAATATATAACATAAAACAAAGCGGAAAACTCAAACACAAAAAACCCGACAAAATATTCCTGTTACCTACGGTGCTGAGAAATTTGTTGTACTGTCCCTTTGAAAGCTCAGCATATATATTTAAAGGGTCCCAGTAAAACTGATTAAGTACCGCAAGCAACGCAACCCCTGCAGAGGCTACGCAAAAAATAATCGGCACAATTTTATTTTCACGGTAATTTTTTGATATTAAAAAATATACAGTAATATAAAATATAATCAGTACCATACCGTTATTTCTGCCGGATTCGCCGGTGAAAGCATCGCTTCTGTACTTAGAAAAAATCGTGCTTACAACCGCTGTCAAAGCAAATGCGACAAAAGCCCAATCTGTTACGGATAAGTCTTTAAGCGTAAAACGCTGTCTAAGTCGTTCCTGTTCCGTACGCTTGTCAAAAAATACAAAAGCAACTGTTGTTACAGCCACCAGCAATCCGCTGAAAAGATAAAAAATATGCAGTTTATCGTGGCGAATGTTAAAAAAACCATCCGTCAGGAAAAACGGAAACACCGAAAACATCAAAACCGAAAATCCCACTGCAGACCATTGTTTTAAGTTTTGATAATCAAAAATTTTTTTCATAACATCACCTTTTTATCAAAAAAGGTTGTATCAAAAAAATATGATACAACCACTTATTATAATATCAATCCGAAGTCTGGTTCATAACCTTGAGTATAGCTTCACCTTCAGCGTCTGTAAGTCGGTTGCACTCGTACCTCTTGTCACGAAGCATAATTTGAAGCTCCTGGATAAGATAGCGAAAACCTGTACCCTCAAAATTAAATGAGCGTCTATCAACCTTTTTAACACCCTTTTTATGAACTTCAAAGTAACCTGTATTCCACCAGTCGTCCTCAAGAACAATACATCCCTCTGTACCGACAACTGTAAGGAAATTGTGCAAATCAATCTTTGCTCCGATTTCAATTCTAGCCACCGATTTCTCGTAACGGAAGAAAATTGAACCGTAGTTTATCTCGCCTGTTTCGTCAGTGATGGTGTTCTTTGATACAAATCTTGACTTTGTACCCAGCAGTTTTATAACCGCTGTGATAGCCAACACCGACATATCGTCAAAGCTCTGGGTATATTTAAAATAATCGTTGCTGATTGCAATGTTTACGCTGAGAATATCGCCTATTTCGTTACTTCTTGCAATCCACAAAAATTGCGTAAAAGCTCTCAAATAGCACGAAACGATATTTTCCATAAGTGCAACATTCTTCTCTTTAGCAAGGCGATTAAGCTCCTGACACTTTGCAATATCCCTCGAAAACGGAAAATCACAAATTATGTGCAGTCCCTTTTCTATACACTTTTTGATGTATTCGTAGCGTTTGTCAACCGCCGACTTGATGTAAACAATGCCCAACTCGTGCGAAAACTGCTGAAAATCGTTACTGTAAGAATTCAACTCGTACTTGTTACAAAATTCCTCGGCAACATCAATATCGTCACTGTAAACACTCTCAATGTGTATTCCCGAAACATACTTTGTTTCCTTTACAACTCCGTCATCGTCAGCATCGTCTGTAATAATGCCAAATTTGCAAATTTCGTTGCTTTTCTCTCTAAGCTGAGTTGATGAAATATTTTTTGTTCTCTCAAGGTAAACAACCTCACAGTACTGTCTTAGGTGGTCAAACTTACCAATCCAGTCACTGCCTACCACCAGCGTGTCGATCTCATACTGTATAATATCCCTTGTTTTTTGACCTAGGTATTCTTCAACGATAACTTCATCAACAAGTCCTGTTTTCTTAACATTTTCAATTCTTGTAAGGAGCGAATCGTGAACAGACAGCTTGCCCCTCTCTATATCATAGCTTTCGGAGGTTACACCCACAATCAGATAATCTCCGTATTCTCTTGCTCTTTTGATAATATTGTAATGTCCCTGATGAAACAGGTCAAATGTTCCGTAAGTAATAACCTTTTTCATTTACATAATACCCCATTAATATGCCAAAATTTCATCCATCAAGGATTTTTCAATATACGGCTTTTGGTTGTACATTTCCTCACCGAAGTAAGTCTTTGGATAAGCCTTCGATCTCACATCAAGGTGAACTTCCACAAGTGCAGGCGAATTTTTATCAATTTTACCCAGCACCTCTTTTAGTTCTTCAACGCTTGAAGCACTGTATGAAGCTATGCCGTAAGCTTCGCCTATCGCTTTAAACGACGGTGTGTCATAACCGCCCTCTGCTGTTGAGGCAAAGTGGTTACCATCAAAAAAATCGTCCTGCTGCTGCTGAATGAGCCCAAGGCTTTCGTTATTCAGCACAATAGCAGTAACAGGCAAATTCTCTCTCTTTATCCATTGAAGCTCCTGAATATTCATTTGAAAAGCACCGTCACCGCAAACCGCAACAGTCGGTTTTTTATCCTTAAAGTAACTGCCGATTGCAGCAGGCAACGCAAAACCCATTGCTCCGTGACCGCCCGAAAACAGCAGTCGCCTGTCGCCCGCAATATTAAAGGACTGCCCCATCCAAAGCTGATGCTGTCCTACATCACAGCAAACAACAGTATCATTTTCTGCATAATCTGAAATGGCAGAAACAAATCTGTTCGGCTCCCTTTCAGGCGAGATATTGTCAAAATCTTCAAGAGGTTTTCTTATGTTCTTACACACCTTTAACCACTCAGACTTGTCAATTGAATTGCCTCTCAGTTGCTTAAGCATAGATTTAACAACTTTTGAAGCGTCACAACAATATGCCGATTCATCACTATGAACCTTACGCAAAAGTTCATCCCTGTCAATATCAACACGGATAATCTTTGCGTCCTTTGCAAAATTTTCGCTTCTTCCGCCTGTCTGCCTTTTGCAGAATGAGCAGGCAAGCGAAACAATTAAATCGCACTTTTTATAGGCAATTATGTTTGCATATCTGTGACCGTAAGCCGCACCGATATAACCAAAATTAAGCTCGTGATTATACGCAAGAAGGTGCCTTGCAGGCAGACTGGTTACAACAGGGATGTTAAGCTGTTCAACAAGAGCTATTATATCTTTATAAAACTCACTGCCCTTTGCAATGCCGTTACCGAGTAAAAACAGCGGTCTTTCGGCAGTTTTAAGTTCCGAAATTATTTTTTCGGCAACCATATCGTAGTTTATAATAACCTTGCTTTCAGGCACAGTGAAAGTCCTTGCATTGTCAGGGTCAAAGTCCTCACGCTGGATATTCATTGGAATATCAATTACAACGGGGCCTTTTCTTCCCTCATCGGCAATATAAAAAGCCTTTTCAAGCTCATAGCGTAAATCATTTACATCTTTGAGATGTACAGCATATTTTGTGATTGGTTTAACCATACTTATAACATCAGTTTCCTGAAAGCCCTGTTGGCGAAGTTCAGAAATGCCTGTGTACTCATATTCGTTCAGCTGACCCGTGAAGAAAACAACAGGTGTGCTGTCGTAGTAAGCATCGGCAATACCGTTCATAAGATTAATTGCACCCGGACCTGAAGTAGAGTAAGCCACAGCTACCTGACCGCTGGCTTTTGCAAGCCCAACAGCCGCAAAAGCCGCCCCTTGCTCATTGTAACAAATGTGGTTGTTTATGCCGTCAGCCTTACATACAGAATCGACAAAATGTGCAATCATAGTGCCCTGATAGCCGAAAATATCTCTTATACCCTTTTCTTTCAGAAAAGAAACAATATAATCACTAGCCTTCATTTTACACCTTTTACCCTTTTATTTTTTGGAAAAATTCGCTTTGCTTTTATTATTGCATAGATTTCATATAAAAATCCCTTATTTCCATCAAATTTTCCCAACATAATTGTTTACCTATTAGAACATTATATCATTATAGGTTTGCAATGTCAATAAATCATATTACACTGAGTTGGCACATATATTTTCTGTAACTTTTTTGTAAATTTATGATTTTTGCTAATTGACTTTGGTACTATTATGCCTTAAAATTGTACTAATAAATGAAAAGAAAGAAGGGAATTTTATGAAACGAATTTCACTCTGTTACATTTCTCTCATACTTGCTCTTTTGGTGGTATTTTCATGTCTTACGGCTTTAAATGTCAGTGCCGAAGAAACATCTGCAACAAAAGCAACCACTGATAGCAATGAGCCTTATACGATTGATGACACGAGTGATAAAAATTACACCCTTGTTTACATCAATATAAACGAACAAAACTCTTCTGAACAAGTTCATAAAAACATACAAGATGCCTTCAATATAGCAAAAGTAAACGCAACATACGAAAGGCAGTATAAGATAATTTTACCCGACGGTACATTCCGTATTAACACAACCCTCAACATTTACAGCAACACCTACCTTGAAATGGACGGAACCACTCTGCTAAGGGATTACTCTGATTCCGTATCAATGCTCAAGGCAGGCACAAAAAATATAACTGCAACAGGATACGAGGGCTACGGCAACATCACGATTCACGGCGGTACATTTGACGGCTGGGATAAACAAATGACTGCCTCAACCAGCAACCTTGTGCGTTTTGGCCATGCAAGGAACATACTTATTGACTCCGTAACATTTACCAACGACACAAGCAGTCATCACCTTGAGCTTGGTGCTTGCAAAGATGTTACTATCACTAATTGCAAATTTACCGACCAACACCTAAAAAGCGGTGACACCGCTGAGCACGAGTCAATACAGATTGACGCGTTAAACGAAAACTGCTTTCCGCTTTATGACAGTTACGACGGAACATCGTGCCGTGATTTGACAATAAAAAACTGCGAGTTTAACAATGTTACACGAGGCATAGGCTCACACGCAGTTGTATTAGACGACAACAGCTACTTTGACAACATCAAAATAAGCGATAACACCTTTACAAATATTGACGGTTATGCAATTGTCGGATTATTCTGGACAAATACCTTTATTGAAAATAACACAATTACAAACTGCAAAAACGGCATTCTAATGCGGTGTATGCGAAGCGATTATCAGGGCATTTACAACGGTAATTTTTCTGCTCCGCTTGAAGATTATAACATAACAATCAAAGATAACAAAATTAATTCACTTGGACTCGGTATAAGACTGTACGGTCAAAATGTTACAGAGGCAGTCAACTGGACAGCAAGCAGTACAGGCGAAACCCACACAATCCCTAAGGCTGACTACCGCCTTTGCGGAGTCACCGTAACAAACAACACCATCAACTCCACAAATTATGCAATCGGTGCTTATCACACCTACAAAAGTAAAATAAGCGAAAACACAGTGACTATGACTGAAAACGCAGCATCTACCAATGCAATAATCCTTAACGACAGCAGCAACAACTCAGTCTTGAACAATACAATAACAAGCTCTGCTGAAACCCTCAGCAAATCGGCAATTGTTGTAACAAACTCAAGCCTGGAAAATAAAATTACAACAAACACAATTTCAGGCAATTTTACAAACGGAATACAGATTGCATCATCATCTAACGATTGCACAATCAACGAAAATTCAATCTCCGATACCGGTTCAAATGCTATCACTGTATCTGACAGCAAAAACATAAAAATCAGTGGCAACACCGTAAATACTACCCAAGGCAGTGGAATTGTGCTGAAATCCGGCTCGTCTTCCCCTGATATAAACAATAACAATGTGACTGCATCCGGCGGCAATGCAATAACAGTAAATGCCTCAACTGTCAATAAAATCACAAACAACACCGTTGACAGTAACAGCTGCGGAATTTACTCCACAGACGGTGTCATTACAAACATAAACAACAACAGCATCAAAAACAGCAATTATGGAATTTACAGTAAAAATTCCACCATTGATACACTCGACAGTAACACAATTTCATTAGAAAAAACCTATGGAATTGTACTGAAAAATTCTCAGCTGCAAACCACCAACGACAACGCTGTAACCTATTCTCAGTCACACGGAATTTACTCCTCTGCCTCGTCCGGTACGCTTACCGGCAACACCATCAGCAACAGCGGTAAGTACGGAATGTACTTTGACAACAATTCTACAAATAAAATTTATAAAAACAGTTTCAGCAACAACACCAGCGGTGATATTTACCTTGCAGGCACATCTTCTGCAAAGATTACAAATCTCAGCACTCCGTCGTCTTTTATAGGTAAAAATGCCACCTACAACAAAAATACGCTCAGTTGGAAAGCGGTCGCAGGTGCTTCCGAATATCAAATTTACAGAAGCACTGACGGTACAAACTTTATACTGCACGACACCGTCAAAACCAACTCCTACAACGACACAAAAGTGACACCCGGCAGTAAATATTACTATAAAATAATGGCAATAGCTTGCACAAGTAAAACAACTGTTTACAGCTCGTACTCAAACACGATTTCAATTGACACTATGGGGCTTGGCACGGTCACAGATACTTCAATAACACAGAACAATTCTTCAAAGATTACACTTAAATGGAGCAATTCAGTTGTTCCTCAAAATTATAATATTTACAGAAAAACATCTGACGGAAGTTATGCCCTGATTGCGAGTGTAAACGGTTCGACAACCAGCTTCACTGACATAAACTTTATTCCTGCTAAAACCTATTATTACAAAATACGACCGCTCACTTATTACGGTACCAAGGCAACTTACGGAAGTTACTCGACCGCAATAAAAATCAAGCCAACAGTTTTAAATGGTTCGCTGACATCTGCAAAGGCTGTTTCTGGAAACAAGGCAACTCTGACAATTAAGCACACAACAGGCAACAAAGGCTATACCATTTACACAAGCAGTAAAAAGGCATCAGGCTATAAAATATTAAACTACATTTCGGCAGCTACCGCACAAACAGGCTACACGCCTAAACTGCCAAACGGAACAAAATACATAAAAATAAAAAGTTACCGTGATGTTGCAAATATCAGGTATTACAGTAGTTATTCCAACCCTATAGCTGTGTCGGTTGCGACAGTTGGTAAAACAAGCATAAGCTCTCTGAAAACCTCAAAACAGACAGCAACCGTCAAGTGGACATCCGCCAAAAACGCCTCCGGTTACGAGGTAAGTATAAGCACCAACGGTAAATCGTGGAAAATCCTAACACGCACCGATTCAAAAACAAGGAGTTATAAAGCCCTTAAACTGACAAAAGGAACAAAATACAAATTCAGAATCCGTGCTTTTAAAACTTTTTGTAATGAAAAATATTACGGTGCTTATTCAACCGTTAAGGAAATTAAAGTAAAAAAATAAAGAACAATTTAAGCCGACTTTGTTGTTATTACAGCAAAGCCGGCTATTTTATTCAAATATTAAATTGGTATAAAAGAACTTTTTATCACTCAAAAAACAGTGGAAGTTTTTCAAGATAAACAATATCTTCCCTATCGGCAGCGTCGCCCTCAGCAAGCACACAAGCATTGCAAACAACCTCGGCACCTATCTGACTGCATAGTTCGTGAAGGGCATGAATGCTCTCGCCTGTGCTGATTACATCATCAGCAACAAGCACCCTCTTACCTTTTAACACTTCAGCTCTTGCACTGTCAATGTAAAGTGTCTGATCTTTATCTGTTGAAATAGACTTGACATTTATCGAAACAGGCTCGCTCATGTATAACTTCACCGATTTTCTGGCAACCACATAAGGTTTACCGCTTTGTCGGGAAAGCTCATATGCAAGAGGTATGCCCTTAGCCTCGGCTGTAAGTATAACATCAAACTCCGGAATTTTTTTCAAAAGTTCTTCGGCAGATTTTACTGTAATTTCTGTATCGCCAAACATTATAAATGCAGCTATTTTTAAATTACTGTTAATTCGGCAGAGCGTCAACTCACGCTCACATCCGGCAATAGTCATCTTGTAAGTTTTCATAAATATCTCCAAATTTATGCAAGAGTAGTGTTAAGCACAGCACCACCCAGTAAGTGAAAATGCAGGTGAAAAACAGTCTGCCCCGCTTGCTCTTTACAGTTGGTAACAACACGATAACCGTCCTCAAGACCAAGTTCTTTTGCCACCTTAGGTATAACCTCGAAAATATGAGCCACTACAGAAGAATTAGTTTCATCAATTTTATCAGCACAACATATATGTTCCTTTGGGATAAACAGAATATGAACAGGTGCCATAGGGTTCAAATCCTTAAAAGCAAGGATTTTATCATCCTCATAAACCTTGCTTGATGGAATTTCACCGTTTACGATTTTGCAAAAAATACAATTATCCATATAAAAATAATCTCCTTTTTTAATATATTATCAGTATAGTACAGTTTAAATATTTTTTCAAGCATGTAATATATATTTTTACAATTTTCAAAATCAAATTTTGCTAAAGAGTATAACCAAAACAAAATAATTTTATATATATAATACAAATTTTTTTATAAGTAAAATTTTAGCTTTTTATTTTCTGTAATATATGGTATAATCAATACATAGAATAATAACTTGGAGGAATAATATAATGTTTTGTAAAAATTGCGGTCAGCAAATTGCAGACAATGCTGCTTTTTGTCCTAACTGTGGTGAACAGACAGGACATTCGGCAAATGCAGGCTATCAACAACCACAACAGCCACAGCCAAACCAGCAGTACAACCAGTATCAGCAAAATCAGCAGTATAACCAATATCAACAGCCACAGCAAAATCAAGGCAATGCTTTTGATAAATTTTTTAATACAGCTGACTACACAGCAAACTACAGCCAACAAGAGGTTCAGAGCGGCAAGGCAATGTCAGTTCTCTCATATCTTGGAATTTTAGTGCTTATACCGTTGTTTGCAGAGAAAAATAATCGCTATGTACGCTTTCATGCGAATCAGGGCTTTATTCTGTTCCTGCTCGGCCTTGCACTGTGGATAATTGGCATTCCATTCCTATTTGTACCGGTTGCAGGCACAATTATACGCACAATTTTCTCCTTAATTCAGGTTGCATACATAATTTTAGGAATTGTAAATGCTGCCACAGATAAGGCAAAAGAGCTTCCAATCATCGGCAAGCTTAAATTAATTCAGTTTTGATTTTATTAATACCTCAGGTCTGTTTCAAATTTGGAGCAGACCTTTTTATTTTAGAAAAAACACAACCGCAATAATTTTGCCTATACAAATTATATTTATTTGATAAAACTATACTTCGCTTATACCCTTCACGCTTTTTGAAATCAGACGCAAGGTATTTTGACTCACACAATATCCCCTCACCTATAGAATTGATAACCTCAGCATTTTTTAACGGACTGAGTGTAAGTGTAGTAGCAAAATAATCAAATTGATTTTTAGAGGCAATTTCAGCCGTGTAATTAAGTCTAATTGCAAAACACACCGAACATCGTCTGCCACGCTCAGGCTCGTTTTCCAGCCCTTTTACTGCCGAGTAAAAGTCCTGCGGATGGTAATCTCCGTCTATAAAATATACAGGATATTTAGTCGGCATTTCGGCAACCAGGCGTTTTTGTTCGTCACGCCTTTTTAGATATTCTGATTCTTCACCAATATTAGGGTTAAAATACAGAACTGTTACCTTAAAAAAATTGCTGAGATACTCAATCACATAACTACTGCAAGGAGCACAACAGCTATGAAGCAAAAGTGTAGGAACAATTCCGCTTTGCTGATTGATTTCAATCAGCTTGTCAAGTTCTTTCTGATAATTCCTCTTCATTTTTCAAGAATCTCCAACAATTGCAGAGCATCGTCAATCACAAAATCAGCACCTGCATTCAAAAGCTCGTCCTTTCCACGGAAGCCCCAACTAACACCGCAGCACTTTATACCTGCATTTTGTGCAGTGAAACAATCTACATCACTGTCGCCCACATATAGACACTGCTCCTTATTTACACCAACTTCACGAATTATAGCATTTAGGGCATCCGGGTTTGGTTTGACGCTAAACTCCGGCTTTTTACCCCAGGCACAGCTAAAACGATGATCCGGAAAAATCTTTCTCAGAATTTCACCAACAAATTCGTTTGGTTTATTTGAAAGCACCGCCGTCAAAATTCTCTGCATATCTAACTTATCTAAAAGCTCTTCCGTGGTGTTGTACGCTTTTGTTTTATCTATTGAATGTGCAGAGTAATATTCATTAAAGCCCGATTTAACAATATCGAACAGCCTTGTATCCGTTTCGGGATATATAGCACGCTTAACCAGGTTATCTATACCGCTGCCAACAAATTTATTATATTTTTCAAGCGAATGTGTAGCCATACCTGCTTTTTTTAATCCGTAGTTTGTGGCATCAGCCAAATCTTCAAGCGTATTAGCCAGTGTACCGTCCAAGTCAAAAATCACCAATTTAATCATTATATCCAAATCCTTTTTAATCGGGGTTTCTATCAATTAATTATACATAACAAAATTAATAAGTCAACAAAAAATAGCACCTACAAACAACGCTTTACGTCATTTTAGGTGCTACTTTTAAGAAAGAAAGTGTAATGAAAAAAATCTTATTATCTAAATTATAAACAAGGTGAGTAAATCACTTAATAATTCCTTTGTTTATCTTCACCTTTAAAATTTCGACAACTGCCGAATCTACTGCTGTGCTGTCAATTTCTCCGTTTTTAACAGCCTTAGCAAAGCCGCCGACGCATTTTTCTAAATTTTTAGGCATAATAAGTACCTTTGCACCGCCTTTAAATGCTTCAACTGCCTTTTTTCCGTTGGAATCATCCGTAAGTTTATCGGAAACTTTCAGTTCATTGCTGTAAGTAAACAACTCATCATCACCGTTTTCCATAATAAAAAGCGGTGTTTTTGCATAAGACTTTGTCTTTTTAATCATCTCTTTAAAGCTCTTGTCATCAACATTGTTCTTTTTAAAGTAAACAATACCTCCGACAGGATACTTTATAAGCTGAGATTTAGTTGTATCACCTGCAACAGTTGCAACATCAACACCGGTAAGCTGTTCAGGAGTAACAACAAATAGCTGACAGATTTTTTCATTCTGCCCCATTTTTGACATAAGCTGTTCTGCTTTTTTTGTTACAGGGTCAGTTGCAACAGTGGTTGGTACTGTTGTTGTTGATTTGCTAACAGAAACAGTTGGTTCTGAAAGTTTCACCGAATTTGAAGTTGAAGAAGTACCGATGACAATATGATATACTTCAAGAACCTGATCACGGAAGTAATATCCGCCTGCACCTAAACCTGCAAGCAATATAATAATTATAATAGTAACTACTAAGCCTTTGTGGCTTTTTTGAGCGTGTCTGCCTTTGTCTGCCATCATCATCACCTCTAATAATGTAATTCTACCACATTTTTGCAAAATCATCAATAGGGTTTTAATGATTTTTTAGTAAAACAAATATCGCAATGTGACTAAAATTGTCAATTTTACTTTTTTGCGTAATTCAAAATTCCTTTGCAAATTCCGTCGGTCATTTTATTCTGAAAATCAGTTTTCCACATAAGTTCATCTTCCTGTGGATTTGTCATAAATCCTAACTCGATAAGCACGGACGGAACCTCGGTATAATTAAAACCTACCAGGTCATTTCGTTCAACAGTACCACGGTTATTCAGCTCTGTAGCCGAAATATACTCCTCAAGAATACATTCCGCAGCCCATTTGCTGGATTCACAAATTTCTTTTTCAGTGTAGTCAGTTGACGGATATAACAAACTTGCCCCCTGCACTGATGAATCATCGACTCCGTCTGCGTGTATTCTCAGCACGAGATCAACTTGTTTTTCATTACCCATCTCAGCACGCTGACGCAAGCTCAGCGTTGTACCTTCGGTTGAGCGAACCATATAAACAGTCGCACCGAGTTTTTTCAGTCTTTTTTGCAATTTCAAAGCTATAGCCAATGTAAGCTCCGCTTCGCTTTTTCCGGTAGAAACACCGGTTGTGCCCGTATTCGGACTTTCTACAGTTGTCGCATCAGAACCCGGTGCAATTTGCTCAGTATAGGTTTTTGTACACCCATGCCCCGCATCCAATAAGATTTTAAAACCTGAAAGCTTGCCCTGTTTTTTAGTAGAAGTTTCTTCCGCTTTAGTTTGAGTCTGAGAAGGCGTGGTACCCGTTTCTGAATATGTTGTTGATACATAAACAGTGGGTTTCTCGGTGTCGGCAGAACTGTCACAAGCAGCAACCGACAAAATCATCACAACCAATAAAATTAGCGAGAAATACTTTTTCATTTTACTTCATTGTCTACAATAGGGTTCATATAATATTTTGGAGTCATTGTTTCAAGTCTATTGGCAAGCTCGATGTTGCCCTCAAATCTAAACAATTTTAGCTGAATATCAAACAATTCCTTATTAACCGCAAAGCCCGAACCTTGCTTATATGCAAGCAAAGTGGCAAGCCTGTTCAGTCGCATAACAGACGAAAGACGGTAATAATCTTCGTTTTCAAGCAAATTTCTGATAAGTCCCATTTTTGGCATATAGTAGAAGTAAAGCCTTGCTCTTGTGCCTGTTCGCCTTGCAAGTGTCCAGACCTTTTTCTTCTGTCTGTCATAGTATGATGAAATTGTTTTTACAAACATCTGCCTTGACTTCTTTCTAAAATATTTTTTCCAAACATTATTATGGCGTTTAAATGTGCGTTCAAGCTCTTTGCAAGAAACATCCAACAAAACAATATTGTTCTGCCCTGCTGTGGTTGTCAAAGCTTTTTTACGCCACACTCTTGAGTAAACTCTTCTAAGCAAAACAGTAATTTTTGACGAAACAGCAAAGTTTTTACCATTTACTCTAACAATTTTAGTTTTATGAAGCGGATCAAAAGAAAATTCCGGAAGTGTATGATTAAAACTCTTTATAGAACTTGTGTTCACAAAGCTGCCACCGTGATACTCAGCCATTTTATTAAAAATAAACCTTGCAACACGTTTTTTTCCGACAACTAATTTTAAGATATTTATAAACGGAACGGTAAGCAAATATTTAAACCTAACAGATGTTAATTTGCAAAAATGTTTCTCCCATCCGTGCTCTAAAAATCTAATAAAATTATGCTTAAAGCGAGTATTATTTTCCATACGGAGCGGTATAATTTCAACATATATGCCCGATTTAAAAATATTACCTTTTTGAGCAAGAGAAATATTAGTGGTTTCGGTGTTGCTGTAGCGTGCCGAATAATCCATATATTTTGGATTATTGTGCATAGAGTCAAAACTTCTGTGTTTAATATGTTTATTTTCCATAAGTTTGCAAAGACGAACAAAGTCATCATTGCCAACCATAATAGAAGCAAACGGCTCGTCAATATCATTTGTAGTCAATGCTTTTGCGGAGGTACTGCCGTAAAGAGAATATACAATGTTATTTTCGTTGCAAATATCTCTGATTTCGCAAAGAAGCTCCATCAACACATCTTTAACTGTCTTATCACTCATTGTAATCACCTAGTAATTGCCCATAACCGTCACACAACGGTCAGATTCTTGTCGGACGGCAGAGGACCCTCCAGTTTAAGAGCTTTTAACGAGTCCTCATCAGTTTCGTCAGATAAATAATTAGACGAAATTTCAAGCTTATCAAGCAATTTTGCCATATATTCAATCGTAAACTTTTCAGCGGAAATTTTGCTTGCCATTCCCAGTTTTTCAAGGATAGTCAGCAACTCCTCCACAGTATCAAACGGCTCGCACCATTTGCTAAAGTACGCAAGTTTAACTCTGTTTTTCTTTTCATCCTCAGCCGGTTTTTCCTTGCCTGTGGAAACATCAAAATATATTAGAGAATCCGCAGAATCAAACTGCGATTTAAGATTTTTTAGTTCCGAAGTAAATCTCTTTCCGAGGATAAAAGTTAGTTTTTTATCTTTATTATCTAAAACCGCAGCGGATTTTGCATAAGCCTCAACCGCTTTGGTGGTCAAACCTTTTTTATAGAAAATATCGCCAAGGAGAAGTTGAATTTCAACTGAATTTTCAAATTCACCAAAACTTTTGACTGTTTGTTCTATTTTTTCAAGCTGAGCAAAATCTTCGCATATCATTACTGAGCGAAATAACTCAGCATACTTCTCTCCAATAAAAAATGAACAAATTTTAAGAAAATAGCAGTCAAATTCATCTCCCAATACTTCCTGCTTTTCCTGTGCAAAATTAAAAAGGCTGTAAATATCCTCCAAACTGCCGTTTTCAACAGTCAGATTAATGAATTTTTTACATAAACTCTTACTGTCAGGCAAAACACTCAACGCATCTTCTGCTTTTTTTGCAGAATCAAAAAAGTCCATATTTTCGGCAACAATATCCTGAATATCAAGCCGTGTAAGTCCATTGAGAGTTTTGTGGAAGGCATCAATATACTGAGGAACCAATTTTTCACGCATTTTTGGATAATCCAAATCCAAATTTAGCTTCAACAGTTCACCGTCATCAGAATAAAGTCCCAATCCCTGTTCAATAAGAGCCTCAATCTTATTGCGATTTTTATTAATCCCGAGATACCTCAGCACATAGATCATCAGCTTAACAACACCAATTGAGCAAGGATATTTCGCAAGCAAATCAACTGTAATATCGTAAGCGTTTTCGTATTTTTCAACACTGACATTGTGAACAGCTTTTCTGAAAAGATGAATATCAGACTTCACCTCACGCATAAAGTCCGTTGCACAATTACGCTGCTCATATACGGTAATCATCCTATACGCCTTAGAAATTGCATTTCGATTAAAAAGCGTAAGAATAATTTTATCCGCAATATCATTATCAATTTTTATAACGACAGGATGACGATATTTATAAACATCATCATAATTATCTCTGCCGAAGTAATATTTATTAAACTGTACGCCAATAAAATCACTAAAGATTTCTTCCAAAACATCAAATCTGTTTTTATTAAAAGCTGAATCAATTTCTGCCCGTTTGTTTTCAAAATTTGCACGAAAATTTCTGCTCTGCTTAAATTTATCAATAACAATTGAGCCGTTTTTCAACACAAGCCAAGGTGCCATAATCTGCATAGCAAAGGCTTTTTTGCGTAAAAACTTTTTTTTCTCCTTTTCGGCATCAATGATAGAAAAAATCTCTTTTCTAATAGTTTTGTAATCTGTATCAAGCGAGTAGATTGAGTTATGTCCGCTCTGCTCTGTAGCAGGTGGCACAAACATCCACTCGTCCTCGTAATGTTCAACAATATAGTCACTCACTAAGTCGGGAGCTTCACCCATTGTGTCCTCAAAAAGAACCTCATTTGAACTTTCACCGAAAATTTCTTTGCGAAAAATCAGCGGTGTACCGCCCCATCTCAGCACAACATAAGGACAATCCTCTTCACGATAGCTGAACATCTTTTTCTGCAAATCGTCAAGCACCTTATCTTTGCCCTGAAACCTCATCTTAATTCTGTACCAGCCATACCTGAACTGATTACAGCAAAAACGATAGGAATACACAATACACGGATTAATAAGGTCACTGTAAAGGGTAATATCCTTGGTGTATTGCCTCCACGCTTTACCGTTGTTGGGCAAATAGTCATAACAAATTATGTCGATCATATCACCTGCCGTATCATTAAATAAAACCTGAGTTGAATGAACGGCAGACGAAGTTTTATCGGTATAACGAGCAATAACATTGTGAAAGTTGTGATTGAGTTCCTGACATTCAAGAATTCTGTCATCAGGCAACTCAGTTTTGCACACCTCAACAAACCTGTCCCAGTTATCCCTTGTCATAGTTATATCCATATCGTCATCCCAAGGTATAAACCCCCGGTGACGGACAGCCCCAATAAGAGTACCTCCGGCAAGTTGATAACGAATATTATGCTTTCGGCAAAGGGAATCAACTTCCTTATACAAAGTGTAAAGATGCTTTTGTTTATCTGTTAACATTTTATATTTCCTTACAAAATCTCATCATTGTACAGCTTTTTCAACAGCATCATCATTTATCTCTTCAATACAGTCATCGTCAAAGAAAGACAGATTGACAGAGTCAAAATTACTGCAAATTGCTGTCACAATCCTTAAAGTGAAATGAGATTTTTCTGTAATCCTGTACTTTTTAATGATTTTATCCGCATCTTCCTGCTCAAGCAGATTCAACTTGCAAAGATAACCAAGTATTTTCTTTACATTTGGGTAAATTCTGTCAATACCCTGCTTGTAAAATCTAATAAGATTTTTCTTATTGTTAATGCCTTTAATGTAGGCTTCCTCCGCAGTAAGACCTCTATTTTCAAGTCCCTTGTGAATAAAATCCTTATTATAGGATGAGTATAATTTTTTGTATATGTTGATAATTTCTCTTTTTAAATTACCCTTAAGTACACGGTTCAAATACGGAAGTTCGCTACGTTCAATACATTCAAGCACGCGTTTTTGGGATTCCTCGGTTTTTCCTATGCGATAAAGCAGTCTGCCCTCAAGTTCCATACAGTAAATGTACTCATCAGTAGAGCTATCAATTTCACGCATATCGTCACGCAAACGTGCGAGAATATTAACAAATTCATCAAACTCCGAAGCTTTATAAAGCTCGGTTGTAATGGCTGTGACATATTCACTGCCGCAAATTTCAAGATAAGTCGAGCTGAACCACTTATCAACAACTACCTCAATATCAGTGTACTTGTTTTCAGCAAATTTTTCTGAATATTTTTTGTAAATTTTCTTAATATATTTTATAAGCCTGTGCTGAGCATCCGCCTTTAAAACAGGGTCAGTTTCAGCATCAGCTAATTTTTTCAAAAGTTCAAATTTTTTCTCGTAAACACCAGCATTGTCAGGCACGATCTGTCTTATTCGGTTAATGAGATCAATCGAAACATAGCGAATTTTATCACGCTTAGGTTTGCCGATGGTGACAGTATCTTCAAGAATCTGCTCTGCATCATCGTCCTCATCATCTAAATCGTCCGAATTTTCCAAAATTTCGCCAATATGTTTATCACAGTAGTCAAAATAAAAATCAAGATTTTCTTTGACAACATCCATAATATCAAGACGCATAAAACCGTTGAGAGTTTCACGGAAACAGTAGACATATTTAAGAAGCACCTCGTTTTTATTTTCGGCAAACTCGGTGTCCATAATATATTTTTCAAAATCCTTGTTTTCCGGGTAAAGATCCAGCCCATGTTCTGCAAGAGCACGAACCTTATCACAGTTATCGTCAATACTTTCAATTCGGGTATAACGGCATATTTGAAGATTTATAATACCCATACTGTCAGGATATTTTTCAATCAAACCGTCAATAAGCGGTATCGCCTGAGCAAACTCTCCAAGAGAAAAATGCGAAACTGCCTGTCTAAAAGTCAAAATATCCTCGTTAAGTTCCTCCATAAACGGAGTTTTCGCTCCCTTATTGGCCTCATAAACATCAATAAAACGCTTTGCAACGGCAATTCTCCCTGTGTGAAAAAGAGTCAGCAAAACAAGTTCAAAGTAGTTTAACTTAATTTCGACCAAAATAGGAGCATAGTATCGGTAAGCACCGGCTGCATCAAAACGACCGATAGTTTTTCTGTCATTTTGGACAGCAATAAAGCCCGCAAAAATTTCGGACAATCTTGCAAAATTATGACTTTCGGCACATTGCTCAATTTCTTCACGGTATTCACCGTAATCACGAAAAAACTGCAGCTCACTTGCTGTTTTACGAAGTGCAAGGTTCATATCCTTTAAGTCGTTCCACGAATCCTCATGCAGCATAGCAATTTTTTGTCTTGTACGGAACTTTTTGCGAGTTTTCTTTTTATCAGCAAAGCTGAAAATTTCTTGCCTTAGTCTTGGATAAGGCACTTGTGTGCTGAAAACTGCAACTGCCTCGTGGCTTTCTTGCTCAGCTGTCGGCGGAACATACATCCACTCGTCACCGTAGTGATAAACAAGGTAGTCAAACGGCTTGTTCGGACAACGAGTATAGGTATCCACATACGGGTATCTGACTGAACAATCACCAATCATTTCTTTCGGAAAAACAAGCGGGACTCCGCCCCAACGCATTGCATAAAAGTCGCACTTGTCCTCATCATACTGAGTTAGCTTATTTTCGACTTCCTGCAAGACCTTTTCCCTGCCAAAAAGCCTCATTTTAGCACGGTACCAAAAAAACCTATATTTATTAGCACGAAAACGATAGGAATACACAATTGAACCATTTATAAGGTCGCTAAACAACAATACATCTTTGTTATACTGCTCAGCAGCTTCTTTATCATTTGGAAGCGGGTCAAGCGAAAAAATGTCTATAACAAAACCGGCTTCATCATCATGAAGCACCTGATTACGGTGAATTGTAGTCATATTTACATCAGTATATCTGGCAATCGGATTGTGGTAGGTTCTGTCAAACTCCTGACAGGCAAGAACCCTGCCCTCAGGCAGAACTCCATCTTGCTGACAAACTTTCATAAATTTACGCCAGTTGCTGAGCGTCATATATATATCCATATCATCATCCCAAGGTATAAAACCCCTGTGACGAATTGCACCAATCATGGTTCCTCCGGCTGCACAATACTCTATGTCAAACCGCTGACAGATTTCGTCAATTTCCTTATAAAGTTGATATAAATATTCCTGATATTTTGTTAACATCGCAATTCCTCTTACACTTCGCTGAAAAAATCAAGTATTAATTCCTTCGGAAGTTTTATTGCCGAAGCCGTTTTATTCAGCATCTGTAGGCATTATGAGAAAAAATACATAAAAACAGCTGACTGCATATTTGACATTCAGCAATTAAATATACCTTTCCCATATTATACATAACTTTCCATATTAACACTATTATTCTACCATAAAGCCATATTATAAGTCAACAATGTTATGGGTTACAAATTACTTACAAAGAAAATTAAATTATTCTTTAAAGACAATAAATTAGTTAAAAAACCGTTCCATAATATTATCGTCAACATCCTCAATGCAAACTTCATCAATAGTAGAAAAACTTACACTATCTAAACATTCACAAATTGCCGTAGCAATTCTCAATGTAAATCTTGAATCTTCGATAATCTTGTTATTTTCAATAATTTGTTTTGCTTCTTTTTCTTTTAGTAAGTTTAATTTTAGGAGATAATTGATAATCCGCAAAACACTTGGAAAATCCCGGTCAATTTGAGTTTTATAAAAACGAATAAGCCTTTTTTTGTTTTTCTGACTTTTTGCATAGGCTTCATCACTGTTTAATCCTTGAGTTTCAATTTCCTTATGAATATAATATTTATTGTATGACGAATATAATTTTCTATAAATATTATTTACTTCTAAACGAAGTTTTTCACCCAAAACACAATTCAGGTAAGGAATATTGCTATTTTCTATACACTCAAACAGAATTTTACGAGATTCCTCACTTTTGCCAACCTGATACAACAGCAAACTCTCAAGTTCCATACAATAAAGATAATCGTCGGATGAAACATCTATACTATGCATATCGTCACGCAATCTATCCAAAAGTTCAACACTCTCTTTATATTCAGAAACCGCATAAACCTTAGCAGTAATTTTGGTAATATACTCGCTATTGCATATTTCAAGATAACAACTTTTGAACCAAGTGTTTACCAGTTTTTCAATATCCTTGTATTCGCCGTCTTCAAAGTACGGTGAATACTTTTTATAAATCTTTCTAATATATTTTATCAATCTATGTTGATTTTCAGCTTTTATAACCGGGTCAGTTTCTACCTCTGCAATTTTTCTAAGCAAATCAAACTTTTTTTCAAAAACTCTCGCATTATCCGGAAGAATTTGAATTATTTTATCAATAAGGTCAACAGAAACAAACTTTCTATTATTATTTACGGGTTTACCTATGGTAATAATACCCTCCAAATAACGCTCAACTTGTTTGTTATCCTCATCAAAATCATCAATGTCAATAACATCCGTTAGATGTTTGTCACAGTAGTCAAAATAAAAATTAAGATTTTCACTGACAACATCCATAATATCGAGCCGCATAAAGCCATTTAAAATATCATGGAAAGCGTAAACATACTTTAAAAGCACTTTTTCTTTATTGTCTGCAAATTCAGTATCCAGCAAATACTTTTCAAAATCCTTGTTGCCCGGGTAAAGACGCAAACCTCGTTCAGCTAGTTTACGCACCTTATTAAGATTATCATCAATACTCTCTATTCTTGTGTAACGGCAAATTTGCAAATTTATAACACCGATACTATTGGGGTATTTTTCAATCAAACTGTCAATAAGCGGAATAGACTTATCAAAATCACCTGATGCAAAGCATGAAACAGCCTCTCTGAAAGTCAAAATATCGTTATTAAGCTCCTCAATAAAAGGAGTTTTCGAACCCTTATTAAATTCATAAACATCAATAAACCGTTTAGCAACAGCAATTTTTCCTGTGTTAAAAAGGGTCAGCAAAACAAGTTCAAAGTAATGACTCTGTACTTCTATCAAAATCGGAGCATAATAACGATATGCACCCACCGCGTCAAATCTGCCTATAATCTTTCGGTGACTTTGAACTGAAATGTATTCATCAAAAATTTCTGAAAGTTCAGCATAATTATTTTGGGCAAAAGCTTCTTCAATTTTCTGACGATTTGTATCAAACATACGGGCAAAATACAATTCATCAGCGACTTTAAGAATTGACAAATTGACATCCTTAAGGTCATTCCACGAATTTTCGTGAAGCATCGCAATTTTTTGTCTTGTACGGAGTTTTGCACGAGCTTTCTTTTTATCAATTAAATTGTAAATTTCGCTTTTTAAATTAGGATAATCCAAATCAGTGTTAAAAACCGCTACTGTTTCGTGATTTTCCTGCTCTTCAGTTGGAGGAACATACATCCACTCATCACCATAATGATAAACCAAGTAGTCAAAGGGTTTGTTAGGACATCGTGTAAAAGTATCCTCGTATTTATATACTACAGAACAATCCCCAATCATCTCTTTAGGAAAAACCAGCGGAACGCCGCCCCAACGCATAGCATAAAAGTCACACTCATCTTCATCGTATTGCGTAATCATATTCTCTATTTTTTGCAAAATTTTTTCGTTGCCGAATATCTTCATTTTAAAACGATACCACAAAAAACGAAATTTATTTGCTCTGAAACGATAGGAATACACCATAGAACCATTGATGAGATCACTATACAAAAGCACATCCTTATTGTAACGATCAGCTGATTTTTTATCATCTGGGATCGGATCAAGGCATAAAATATCAATTACAAAACCTGCTTCATCATCATGAAGAACTTGATTTTTATGAATCGTAGTCATATTAAGATCTGTGTATCTACCGATGACATTATGGTAATTTCTATTAAACTCCTGACATGCAAGTACCCTTCCTTTCGGAAGAACACCGTCTTGATGACAAACATTCATAAACTTATGCCAGTTTTTTTGAGTCATATAAATATCCATATCATCGTCCCATGGTATAAACCCCCTGTGACGAATAGCACCAATCATAGTGCCCCCTGCTGCACAGTACTCTATACCGAAACGTCCACAGATTTCATCAATCTCTTTATACAGTTTTAACAAGTGTTTCTGATATTCCGTCAGCATTTTATACCTCTAATACTGCATAAACCCAGTTATGCGGATATAACACCTCAATTATGTTTCGAACTATCTAAAAGCCCGAACAAGATGCCGGGCTAAAAAATTTTTTATATATTTCACATATAAACAGTTGAATATTCATCAAAAAAACTAAATTCAATTAGAAATAGTCATATCCACCTGTAATTTCTAAGAGTGTACCGTTGATGAAATCATTTGTCAGCGTATCATATACAAGTTTTGCAATTTCATCAGATTCTGCAAAACGGTGCAGATTAATCTTTTTATTTATTCTCTCGTAGCTTTCTTCACTTCTGCCGTTCTGCCAAGGTGTCTGAACAAATGATGGTGCTATCGCATTTATAGAAACATATGTTCCGTCAAATTCTTTCATCAAGCACTTTGCCAAATGATGAACACCTGCCTTAGAAACAGAGTAAACAAGTGATGAACTGTACGGAAGTTTACCTGCAAGCGAGCCCATAAGAATAATTTTTCCGCCTTGGTTAAAATGCGGCTTAAATTTTTGAATCATAAAAGTAGGAATCGAAAGATTAGTACGCAAAATTTTATCAAAAAGTTCATAGTCATATTCGTCAAACTTTTTATATGTTCCAATACCGGTGTTGCAAACCAGCCAATCGATTTTATCGGAAATTTTCAAAACATCATCAACAAAACCTTCAAGTCCGGTATAACTTGAAAGGTCAGCATAAACGAAAGTGACCTTGTTTTTATCCTCGGCACTTAGTTCTTCATACATTTGATTTTTTTGTTCTTCTTCAAAATAGTTTACAATCAACCTGTCAGAAGAATCATTTGACTCTTTTAAAAGTTTCAATGCAATTGATTTGCCAATGCCCGATGTTCCGCTTGTGAGTACCATTACTTTTGCCATAACTTACCTCTCAATTATACAAAACAAATAATACATATAAAATCCATAATTATTTTTATAATTATACCATAAATCCTTACAATAAGTCAATACAGTATAGTAATAATTTTCCATTTAGCATAACAACAAAATAAAGGAGCAGCCGTAAGACTACTCCTTTAAATCATTGTAAAACTTATTTTTATTTAACTGTTACTTTAATTGTAGCTTTTTTGTTGTTATAGAGCTTAACTGTGATTTTAGCAGTACCCTTTTTAACAGCAGTGATTGTAGCCTTTGTTCTGGACTTCAAAGCAACCTTAGCAACTGAAGGCTTGCTTGAGGACCATGAGATACCCTTCTTTGTTACATAAGAACCACTTGGGAACTTAATTGTAACTGTCTTACTCTGCTTCTTCTTAAGTGTAAGTGTCTTGTTAGAAACTGTTACTTTTGAAGGAGCCTTTTTAACTTCAACCTTCAATGTTGCCTTAACATTGTTAGCCTTAACTGTGATAGTAGCTGAACCAACAGCAAGTGCCTTAACAACACCATTCTTGTTAACTGTAGCAATTTTTGTGTTGCTTGAAGTATAGGTATTCTTTGTTGACTGAGCACCGTTTGGTGAATATTTAAGGCTTGACTGATATGTCTGCTTTACACCGAGAGTTACACTTGAAGCTGTGAACTTAACGCTCTTCTGAATATACTGATAAGTAAAGCCGTTTGTCTTAGCATACTTATGTGCAACTGTATTAGGGTTACCACGAAGGATAAATGTCTTAACCTTTTCAGCCTTGTAAGTAAGAGTGCTTACCTTGTAACCGAATGCGTAGTCGCCGATTGTCTTAACAGTATCCGGAATAGTCATTCTTGTCATCTTGTTATTGTTAGCAAAAGCATACTGCTCAACAACTACAAGCTTTGATGGAAGAATGCAACTTGTCATAGAAACGCAGTTAGCAAAAGCACCGTCACCAATCTTAACGATTGAGTTAGGCAATGTAACTTTCTTAAGTGAGTTAGCACCTGCAAATGTTGCAGCCTTAATCTCTTTTACAGAAGATGGGATTGTAACACTTGTAAGACCGGAGAAACCGAAAGCACCTCTGCCGATGATTGTTACAGTATTAGGGATTGAAACTGACTTAAGGTTTGTTGCATAAGCAAACGAAGCACCGCCAACATGATTTACAGTTGTTGGGATAGAATAAGATGAACCTGACTTTGCAGCAGGATACTGAATAAGTCTTGCTTTAGCCTTATCAAAAAGAACGCCGTTTACAGCAGTGAAATTTTTGTTAGCGTCAGCAACCTTAATTTCAGTAAGGTTCGGAGCACCTGCAAATACGCCGTCACCAAGGCTTGTGACTGTAGCAGGAATTTCTACGGATTTGAGAACTAATGCTGCCTTGAAAGCATAGTCACCGATTGCAGAAACAGTTTTGCCGGCAATTTTCTCAGGAATAGCAAGACTAGTTGCTGTACCTGTGTATTCTGTAATCTTAACAGTACCGTTGCTGAGAACATCATACTTGTAGCCGTTACTTGTCGCTGCACTTGCTGTAGGAACCGCAATGATAACAGAAATCATCATTACAAGAGCCATAGCAATTGAGATTACTTTTTTCATAATGACCTCCTAAGTTTTTACAATGTATTCATTGTACCACTTTTTTGACAAAATTCATATTAGCAAAATAAACAAAGTTTTTTTAAAAAAATCAGTTATATTACATCAAACATCATAGGATAATTCGGATATACAACCATATATTTATAGGTATTATCTCACTGCAAAAATTTCAACACCGATGAAATACCTTCAAGGGTATCTTTTTCCTGCTTTTTATTATTTTTACCAATTATTCCTGTCTGTTTCAAAAATTCAGACATACTGACGGCATTTTCGCCTTTGAGGTCAACATCGCTGACATTTGCCGAATTTTTAACTTCAAGCTCGCCCGAAATGTAGTTGCCCAACCTTATATCTATATAGTTTGTATCGCTTTCTTTGTTGCTTCCAAGGGCAACCTCGACATTGGCAGATGAATCTTCCCGGTCAACTAAAGTCAACACACGGTTCACCACAGTGTTATCATAGTAGTAAACAGCATAATTGTATTCAAACGGATTATCGGTCTTCACCTCTACAGAATACTTATACCAGTCATCAAATATGTCATCTGCATTAAGTTCAAGCGAATAACGCTTATTTAGGTAATCTGTCAGATTAACAAAAACTTCTTTTGTTTTTTTATCATTATTGTATTTATAACAAATATTACTGATAATTTTTGAATAAATGTCATTATTAATCGTAAAAGTGTCCACAGTACATTCAACATCATTGTAATAATCGGTTTCTTCTTCAAAGCCCGCCTCAATCGGTTTTGTAATGCACTCGTCGCTGAATTCAAGGTACCATTTTGCAAGACTTACAGAACCCATACCGGTTGCCTTCTCAATATCAAAATTATCGTTTATATAGTTATCGTTTTCAGATGTTGTAATTGTAGGTACGGTAGAATTTTTCTTTTTTGCGGAGTCGGTTTTTTTCTTGAGATTCGCAATAATAGGTTCTCCTGTTCCGCTGTCGAGAGAAATATAATTACCGTCCTTTATAAACTCAGTTTTGAACAAGCCAAGTAAATCAAAGCTGAGTTTAGTTTTTTTATCTGAAACGCTGTGCTGAACATTAATCTTGACATCATCTGTATCTGTGCCAAGCATACCGGAAACCGAAGCCAACTCGTCACCCAAAGTAAGTGAGCCGTCAATACCAAAATCTGCGGTTGTTAGATTTTCGACATTTGAATATTCCTTATAAAAGTAGTAATTCACCGGTCCAAGCACCCATTTTAGGATTGTATCCCTCATTGCATACACAGTTATTCCTCCGCCAACCAGTACAACCAGAAATGTGATTAACACAATACCTGCCGGGCGTTTAAAAAACGGCTTTTTTATTTTTGTTTTTTTATTTCTCATAATATCCCTACTTTCCAGGAAAATTTCATTATAGAAGAAACAGCACGGCAAAACCGTGCTGTTTATGTGCAGACCGGGGTACGGGGGTTAAACATACAATACCATTAGTCTGCAAACAAATTAAAGGCATAAGAGAGTAACAAAAAGCATATCTCTCTAAGCATAATAATATTAGCACTAAAAGATTAATTTGTCAACCATATTTATATACATTAAGCTACAAATGTACACACAATAACATTTTAACTCAATGCCTATATTTTTGCAACAGTTCGTAGTTATACTTTTCCACCGCATTAAAACTGCTTTCAGAAAAATTTTCAGACGGCGAGTACCAACTAAAACTGCGGTAATGTTCGGCAATTGACGGTGTAGTAAAATTATACCCATGAATTGCACAAATATCATTGATAGCCTGCTGAACCTGTTCGGCACTTAATGCCGACACCTCTGCATTTGTAAGCCTACGGGTTGAAATATCGTCAAAAACAAGGCCTCCCGAAACATTTGGTTCGGTTGTTGAATATGTTTTATTCCATGAAAAATCGGTTGTATCTGTTACACTTTCAGAAGTTGGCGGTTCGGTTGTTGTCGGCTCAGTATTAAAACCGTTCTCGTCAAAAAATATTCCTCCGTCAAAAACAACGCTGTCGCAAATGCTGTTAAAGTACTTCTTTTTGCTAAGTGCCTTATAGGATTTTGTCAAACCCTTGCTTTTGGTATCATACTGATTTGTCGATGGAACCGAGCGTAAAACATAATAAGTAACTTCATCACTGTCCATCACAGTGCCATACTGAACATCGTCTTTCTTTTCAACATATTTATCAACAGGATATAGCTTGAATGTAAACAAAAGTCCTTTACCGTTACTGTAGTAATTCTCCTTTTCGTAAAACTGAATAAACTTAACGCCTTTGTCGCTTATATCGTCAACTATTGCGTACTTATTCAGCCATTCTTTTGGGATAGTAAAAGAGGCATGTAGGTTTTCGGAGTGATAGTCATATTTTTTCGCAGAGGCAGTTGTTGAAACCTCTTCGAGGGGTACAAATTCAGAATTGTCAGCTGCAGTAGTTTGAACAGTTGATGTATGTGTTGTTGCCGGCTGCTGTTTATCGTTATTACTGCAACCGCACATCAAAGCCGAAGTATAGAATACAGTTATGATAATGGGTACAAATTTTTTCATTTTAATATTGCCTCCGTTCGACAAATTATTGCCTTTTATTATAACATAATAATTCCATAATGTAAAATAGAAGTTTTATATAACTGTAAAGTTTTACATTTTTGTCACTAATTGCAAAATTATATACATTTTTGACATGATAATTGACATATAAAAATATTATTGGTATAATTTTATCACACTTTATTCGACTAATCTGGAGGAATACTTTTGATTAGGTTTTTCATCACGCAGAAAATTCTCGGTGTATCATACGGACAATCAAGCGAAACATCGGGTGAACAGTCCGATGAACAATCCTACGGGTTGGCATATATTGATAATGGAATAAAGGTGACGATAAACGATATAACACCTGAAAGAGAAAAAATTGAATTTATTGCGGAGGTTTTCAACCGTGAACAACCGGAACCAATACACATAGAAGAAATTCTTGAAAATTTTCTTATGAATTTTACGGATTTTTAATAGTAAAATCACTTTTACTTGTGCTATAATAACCTCGGTGATTGATTATGAAATGCACACTTTGTCCGAGGCAATGCCACGCAATCAGAGCAGAAAACACAGCAAACGGTTTTTGCAAGATGCCTACAGATATTTACATAAGCAGAATAGCCCCACACTTTTGGGAAGAACCGGTGATTAGCGGAGCAAACGGCACTGCGGCAGTTTTCTTTACAGGCTGCACTCTAAGTTGTATTTACTGCCAAAACAGCGAAATTTCAAATGAAAACCTCGGCATAAAAATGAATGAAACCAAAATAGCCGACAAAATCAACACATTGCTTAAAAACGGCTGTCATACCCTGAGTTTTATCACTGCCACTCATTACATTTTTGCTGTAAAGAAAATTATTGAACTGATAAATCCAACAGTACCTGTGGTTTACAACACAAGCGGTTACGAAACAGTTGAAGCAATAAAAAGTCTTGATGGATATATAGATATCTACCTACCCGATTTCAAATATACCGACAATCATTTAGGGAAACTTTACAGTGGTGTTGACAATTATTTTGAAATAACATCATCCGCTGTTGACGAGATGCTCAAACAGACCGGCAAACCCAAAATCGGCAGTGACGGAATATTGCAAAGAGGCACAGTTATCCGCAATTTGGTGCTGCCTAACCACACCAAAAACAGCATTGAAGTAATAAATTATCTCTCAGAAAAATACGGTGATAGAATTATCTTTTCACTAATGGGGCAGTATATCCCCCATTATAAGGCAATTAATCACCCAAAGCTCGGCAGAAAGATAACCATGCGTGAATACAATAAAGTTTTAACGGCGTTTGAAAACAGTAAACTTGACGGTTTTTGCCAAGAACTGACATCCGCAGACGATAAATATATACCGGATTGGTATAATTCTCATTAAAAATCACCGCACAAATACAGAATTGCGTATTTGTGCGGTGATTTAATTATATCATATTTCAGCTTACCTTATCAAACTGTGAATAATACAGTTCTGCATAAAGTCCGCCTTTTTTGAGAAGTTCGTCGTGACTTCCCTGTTCAACTATGTCGCCGTCCTTCATAAACAGAATCAGGTCGGCATCCCTTATAGTAGAAAGCCTGTGTGCAATGATAAAGCTGGTTCTGCCCTTCATCAAATTATCCATAGCTTTCTGAATTCTGACTTCTGTCCTTGTATCAACAGATGAGGTTGCTTCATCAAGGATAAGAATTTTCGGGTCGGCAAGAATTGTTCTCGCAATAGTCAGTAACTGTTTTTGGCCCTGGCTGACATTTGAAGCTTCCTCATTTAACTCCATATTATATCCGTCAGGCAAATGCTTTACAAAACTGTCAACATGAGCCGCCTTTGCAGCCTTGATAACTTCCTCGTCAGTAGCATCGAGTCTGCCGTAGCGAATATTATCCATAATTGAGCCTGTAAACAGCCATGTATCCTGCAATACCATACCGTAAAGTTCACGCAGTTCACGCCTGTCAAAGTCATTTATATTGTAGCCGTCAACTAAGATGTGACCGCCGTTCAGGTCGTAAAAACGCATAAGCAGTTTAACCATAGTAGTTTTACCTGCACCGGTTGGCCCTACAATTGCAATCTTCTGCCCTTGCTTAACATTAGCAGAAAAGTCTTTGATAATTATTTTGTCAGGATTATAACCGAACCGAACATTTTCAAATGAAACGTTTCCGATTATATCGTCGGAAGTAACATTTTCGCCCTTTGGATTTTTACAGTGATTTTTCGCAAACTGGCTCTCCTCTTCCTCTTTTAAGAAGTTGAAAATTCTCTCGGCAGAAGCCGCCATCTGCTGCATCATATCACTTACCTGAGCAAGCTGCTGAATAGGTTGGGTAAATTGCCTTACATACTGCACAAATGACTGTATATCACCAACATTGATTGTACCCTGAATAGCGAGGTAACCGCCCAAAACTGCAACTGCAACATACGCAAGGTTACCCACAAACATCATAGCAGGTCCTGTAATGCCCGATAAAAACTGACTTTTCCACGCTGATTTATAAAGAGTATCATTAGCCTGTTCAAACTTTTCACAGTTTTCACCCTGCTTATTAAACACCTGAACAATGCTGACACCTCCGATAGTTTCCTCAACATGACCGTTTACATGACCGAGGTAATCCTGTTGAGCACGGAAGTATTTCTGCGAAATTTTGAAAATAATTGCAATAAACGCAACAGAAATCGGCAAAACTATCAGCACAACAACCGTCATAAGCCAATCAATGCTGAACATCATATAAAGCACACCGACAATTGTTGAAATTGATGTTATAGCCTGAGTTGCCACCTGGTTAAGGCTGGTACTGAGGGTATCGACATCATTTGTAATAATAGAGAGAATTTCACCCGTTTGCTTTTTGTCAAAGAAGTTCATAGGCAAAAGGTTAATTTTTTGCGAAATATCCCTCCTCATTCTGTAGCCAACCTTTTGTGTTACGGTAGACATAATGAAGTTCTGCACAAAACCGAACACACTGCTCGTTATGTAAAGTGCAATCAACCATACCAATATTCCGGCAATTTTACCGAAGTCAATTCCGGTTCCGCCTGAATATTTGCTCATAATGCCGTTGAAAATTTCGGTAGTAGCATTACCGAGCATCTTTGGGCCTATAACATTAAACACCGTACTGCCAACAGCAAAAATTACAACAACGAGGATTGCAAATTTGTATCTGCCGATATATTTCATAAGGCTTTTCATCGAGCCTTTAAAGTCCTTAGCTTTTTCAACCGTCATAGGGCCTCTGCCCCGTGGTCCTTTTGGTAAAGGCATTACTGCAACTCCTCCTTTGAAAGCTGACTTTCTGCAATATCACGGTAAACCTCGCAGTTTTTCATCAGCTCAGAATGTGTACCCTTGCCGACGATTTTTCCGTTATCAAGAACAATAATCTGCTCGGCATTTAAAACTGTACTTATACGCTGTGCAACAATTATAATTGTGCTTTCCTTTATATTTTCGGCAAGCGACTTACGCACGGCGGAATCCGTCTTGAAGTCAAGTGCCGAAAAGCTGTCATCAAAAATCAAAATCTCCGGTTCGGCGGCTATCGCCCTTGCGATTGAAAGCCTTTGTCGCTGACCGCCCGAAACATTAGTACCGCCCTGGCTTATCAAAGTATCGTAACCCTGCGGTTTTTCTTTTATAAATTCATCAGCATGGGCAATTTCAGCGGCTTTTTTAATTTTTTCCATAGACAGGTTTTCATCAGCATAGGCAATATTGCTGCTGACCGTACCGGTAAAGAGAATACCTTTCTGCGGAACATAGCCGATTTTTCCTCTCAAATCCGACAGCTTTACCTTGCTTACATCAACACCGTCAACACGCAGGCTGCCATCTGTAATATCAAAAAATCTTGGAATAAGATTTACCAGCGTGCTTTTTCCGCTTCCGGTAGAGCCGATAATAGCTGTAGTTTTGCCCGGCTCCGCTGTAAAAGTAATGTTGCTGAGTACGGATTCACTCGCACCGGGGTATTTAAACGAAACATTGTCAAATTCAACCAAACCTTGTTTGTCGGAAGAAAACTCCTTTGGCGATTCACAGTCGGAAATTGTAATTTCGGTGTCAAAAATCTCACCCAGACGCTTAGCCGAAATTATTGCCCTAGGCAAAACAATACTTGCCATACAAATCATAAGGAAAGATATGATAACCTGCATAGTATATTGAATGTATGCCATAATATCGCCCACCTGCATACTTCCGCTGTCAATCTGGTCAACACCAACCCAAACTATAAGTACAGAAACTCCGTTCATAATGAACATCATAAGCGGCATCATCACAGACATAACACGGTTTACAAACAGGTTAGTGTTTGTTAGGTTTGTGTTAGCTTTGTCAAAGCGTTTTTCCTCATATTTTTCACGGCTGAATGCACGGATAACCGGCAAACCCGTGAGGATTTCTCTTGAAACAAGGTTTAACTTGTCTATCAGCTTTTGCAGTGCAGTGAACTTAGGCATGGCAACAATCATCAGCACAGCAACCAACGCAATTATTATTCCGACAGCCATGGCAACAACCCAAACCATTCCAGAGCCGACATTAACCACCTTTAATACTGCACCAATGCCGATAATAGGTGCATAGAAAATCATTTTAAGCGTCATAACCAACACAAACTGAATCTGCTGAATATCGTTTGTACATCTTGTTATGAGTGACGCATTACTGAACTTTTCAGTTTCTGCAGGAGAAAAGTTGATAACACTGTTGTAAGCATGACTTCTTATGTCACGGGCAAACCTTGCACCAACAACACCTGCAATGAGAGAAATAAGTATCATACAAACAAGGATTACGGCACAGTAACCCAGCATAACAAATGCAGCACGGTAGAGGTAGTCTATGCGGATTTCGTCGGTATCTACCCCGGCAGTTTCCATAAGACTTTTTGTGTAAGGTACAACAACCTGCTTAACGGTGTCGTCGCCGAGTTCATCAAACGCCTTCAGTTGCTTATCAATGCTTTTTGTAATCTCACTGCGGGTTTTGTCATCAAACAACGGCAAAATGCTTAGTATATCAGGAGTTTTTCCGCTGTTTTCAGCCATAATATTGGCAAACTTGAGCTGATTTTCAGGCGTCATTTTTGAAACGGCATCCTGAATCAGCTTTTGAGTTTCATCACTTGATTTCATATCACCGCTGATTGAATTTTTATCCAGGGTGCCGTCCTGAGCTTTCTCAAGCATATAAGTGATAAGCATAGGTTTTTCAAGCAAATTATTAAGCTTAGTTTTTTGCTTTTCATTAATATTGTCATTTAACACAAGAATTTTTGTACCTTTATATGTATCGGATTTATACAAAGAATCAAAAAATTCTGCATCGTCAACACTCATAAACAGCTTAATTTTGTCAATCTCATTCTTTGGTGCCTTTTGCGGAGCAACTTCTTCAATACCGCCCTGCTGAATACCTACATTGACTATGTCGCTTGTGTAAGTAGGCAAAGAAAGCTCGCCGTATGAACGGATTATCAGCAAGAGGATAATCAACAGAATGTAACCAATTGACGGTTTAAAATGTTGTAAGAGTTTCTTCAAACATATCACCTCTCAATATTTTCAATAATTATAACACCATTCTGTATTATGTACAATGTATATTTTAAAAATTATGTTCATTTTTCGACTTTGTTCATTCAAAGCACTAATTTTGAAACATTTCTTTTAATGCACCCAGCGATTTATCGCCCTTTGCAATACGCAAAGTAATAAAAGGCTCTTTGCTTGGGGTAAGAGTTGCATTACCGTTTGATTTTGAGATTAAATCGTAAATTTCGGGATTCTGCAAATTATCAAAATGCATAATGACAGAATTTTCAGACTGCTTTATGTCTTTAATTCCGTAGTGGTTTGCCCTGTTACGCACCAACGCAACATCACAAAGACCCGAAACCGCTTCAGGCATATCACCGTAGCGGTCACACAGTTCGTCAACAACATCGTCATAATCTTCCGATGTTTTTATGTCGGCAATGCGTTTGTAAGCGTCAAGTCTTAGAGTCAGGCTGTCAATATAACTTTCGGGAATGTGAGCATCCATTTGAAGATCGACTGTACATTCGTTTACATCCTCAGGCTTAAGCTCGCCTTTTTCGGCTTTTACAGCTTCACCGAGAAGTTTAAGATACATATCGTAGCCAACATCAGCCATATGACCATGTTGTTGACCGCTTAAAATATTGCCTGCACCACGAATTTCCAAATCTCGCATAGCAATTTTATAACCGCTGCCAAATTCCGTAAACTGCCTGATTGCACTAAGCCTTTTTCTGCCAATATCGGTAAGCACCTTGTTTGCGTTGTAAGTAAAGTAAGCGTACGCACGGCGTGAACTTCTGCCCACTCGCCCCCTCAACTGATGCAGCTGAGAAAGCCCCATTCTGTCGGCGTTTTCTATTATAAGTGTATTTGCATTCGGCAGGTCAATGCCTGTTTCAATAATAGTTGTGCAAACAAGCAGGTTTATTTCTTGATTTAGCATTTTTGCCCAAATATCGGAAAGCTCGTTTTCGTCCATCTTGCCGTGGGCAACGGCAATTTTAGCCTCAGGGATAGCTTCGGCAAGCAGTCCTGCCTTAGAAACTATACTCTCAGTATTATTATGCAGATAAAAAGTCTGACCTCCACGGCGAAGTTCACGGCGAATAGCTTCGTGAATTACCGCAGGCTCATGTTCAAGAACATAGGTTTGCACCGGCTGACGGTTTGTCGGAGCCTCTTCAAGAACAGACATATCACGCAGTCCGCTCATAGCCATATTCAGTGTTCTCGGAATAGGTGTTGCCGAAAGCGTAAGAACATCAACATTTTTGCTGACTTCCTTAAAACGCTCTTTTTGAGCAACACCAAACCGCTGTTCCTCGTCAATAATCGCAAGCCCCAAATCGTAGAAAACAATATCCTTCTGCACCAACCTGTGTGTACCTACGATGATGTCAACCTCGCCACGGCGAAGCTGTTCAATAATTTGTTTTTGCTGTTTTGCCGTTCTGAAACGACTTAGCAGTTCAATCCTTACAGGATAGCCGTCAAAACGGCTAATAAGCGTCTGGTAGTGTTGCCATGCAAGAATCGTTGTGGGACAAAGTATAGCACACTGCTTGCTGTCGCATACACATTTAAAAGCCGCACGCAATGCAACCTCGGTTTTACCAAAACCCACATCACCGCACAGTAGTCTGTCCATAGGCGACTGCCGTTCCATATCTCCCTTTATTTCATCTGCACAACGCAGTTGGTCAGAGGTTTCTTCATACATAAATTTGGCTTCAAAATCCCTCTGCCACTCTCCGTCTGGCGAAAAGGCGTATCCCTTAGCCTTCATACGCTCTGTATAAAGTTTTGAAAGCTCCTTGGCTATATCCTTGACCGCTGTACGAACCCGTGTTTTTGCCCTCTGCCACTCTGTACCTCCCAGTTTAGAGAGTTTTACATTCTCGTTATCAGACTTGCCTATATATTTTGCCACAAGGTCAAGCTGAGTGACAGGGACATAGAGAATATCGTTTTTTGCATATGTAATTTTTATGTAGTCCTTACGCACACCACGCATACTTATGTTTTGAATTCCGCTGAAAATACCGATTCCATGGGTAGAATGTACAACATAGTCCCCCTGTTGAAGTTCAGCAAGGGAGTAAATCTCCTGACCGGTCTTTTTACGCTGGATTTTTCTTTTTGGCGAAGACACATTTTGACCATAGGTTATGAGATGAAAGTCCGTCTGCATAAGCTCAAAGCCCGATGACAAAGAACCCTCCATAACATAAATATTGTTTTTTTCTGCCTTTTCAAGCGAGCGTACATATTTTGCCTCATATCCCTTTTCTGTCAGCTCATCTGCAAGGTTCTTCGCCGCCTTGTCAGTGCCTGCGAGAATTACAGCCGTTGTTCCTTTGTTGAAAAAGTCGCTTAAATCATCACACAATACACCGACTGAACCATTCCAAATAGAATCCTGCTTAATATTAAAAGTGACAATGTCATTCAAAGGTAAATCAAAATGACCTGAGGCAAAATTGTCGAGAAAAACCGTGGTAAAAGGCTTTAATTTATCCAAAAATTCCTTATACGGCATTGAAAAGTTGTCAAGCCCGTGGCAAAGAATCCCCTCTTCAAAAAATTCCTGCATATCTTCCTTATACTGGAACTCTCCCGACTTCACACGCTCACCGACTTTAGTATGCTCGCTGATAAAAACAGCGTCACCCTTATTAATATAATCAAAAGCCGTCACCAACTTAGGGTAAGCCAGCGAAATAAACTTATCCATAGTGCTGAGCCGCACACCCGCACCGATAGTTTCAGCCTCACGGTAGAGAATCTCTTTAGCTTTCTGAGTTTTTTCACTGTGCAGGTGATTTGCCTTTTTAATGATTTTGTTAGCAAGCTCAGAATAATTTTCGACCAGAATTTCATTAGACGGAGAAAGCGAGATTTTATCAATTTTATCAAATCTACGCTGGCTTTCAATGTCAAAATAATTTATCGAGTCTATTTCATCGCCCCAAAATTCCACACGGACGGGATTTTCGCTATCAGGAACAAAAAAGTCGAGAATTCCTCCTCTAAGCGAAAACTGCCCTGTACCCTCAACCATATCAGCCCTTTCATAGCCAAGCAAGGTAAGTACCTGCACACATTCCTCGGTTGAAATCTGCTGACCTGATGTTAAGTTAAGGGTGGCCTTTTTTAAAACATCCTCGGGTATTGTGTACTGCAAAAGTGCGTCAATGGTGCCTATAATAGTATCGCACTCACCGCTGATAAGACGCGAAAGCACTTTGATACGCTGATGTTCGTATTCTCTTGAAATTCCGCTCATTTCTCGAAAATTAAGGTCACGAAGCGGATAAACCATAGCCTTTCTGCCGAGCATACACAAATCGTTGCACAGCACCTGAGCCTCTCTTTCGTCAGAGGCAACACAAAAGGCTCTGACATTCTTCTTATGGCAGAGCGTTCCTATAATATTAGCCTTAAAACCCGTACCTATACCGGTCACAGCAACCGCACCGTCAATTTCGGTGTAACCACGCAGTTTTTGAAAAGCTGTTAATTCTGATATAGAATTAAATAAAAATTCCATTTTTCACCTGTTATACATAGCAGATCAGGAGTTGAATCTGTTCATCGCCTTATCGGTTTCGCCTTTTATAATAAGTTCAACCGCAGAACAGCAATTTTGAGCCATTGTGTCGATCAGTTTCAACTCGTCACTGCTGAATTTTGAAAGCACCCAAGCCGCCAAATCATAGTCAGGGTGGGGCTTTTTACCTATACCAACCTTGATACGCGGGAAAGTATCCTTGCCACTTAGGTAAATGATGTTTTTCACACCGTTCTGCCCGCCGTGGCTGCCTTTACGGCGAATCCTCATTTTGCCTACATCAAGGGAAATATCATCAAATATTAATATCACATTTTCGGCAGGAACTTTGTAGAAATTCATCGCCTCAACAACAGCCTGCCCACTGTTATTCATATATGTCTGAGGCTTCATGAAAAGAACCTTGTTGCCGTCCACGGTACCTTCGCCCACAAGTGACTTGTACTTTATACGGTTTACATTAGCACCGAATTTTTCGGCAACCTTATCAAGGCACATAAAACCTGTGTTGTGACGAGTACCCTCGTATTTTTTGTCGGGGTTTCCCAACCCTACCACAATATAATCAATTGATGAAGGAAATTTTTTCTTTCCGAACATTTTAGTATCATCCCTAAAACCAAAAGGACTGTATCATTTTTTACCGTGATACAGCCCAATATTATTATTTTGAAAACTCAATTAAACATTATTAATTGAAGAAACCGGCTTTGCAGTGTAAATTCTCTCTATAGCCTCTGCAAAAACAGGAGCAACAGGAAGAATAGTGAATTTATCTAGCATTTTTTCATCCGGAATCGGAACAGTATCAAGCAATACAACTTCCTTGATAGGGCTCTTTTGAATTCTCTCAATAGCCGGACCAGAAAGAACAGCGTGAGTTGCACAGGCAGTTACATCAATGGCACCGCCTCTTTCAATGATAGCCTCGGCAGCATTGCAAAGTGTTCCGGCAGTATCAATCATATCATCAACCAGGATAACCCTTTTGCCCTTTGCGTCACCGATAATGTTCATAACCTCAGAAACATTAGCTCTTTGTCTTCTCTTGTCAATAATAGCAAGACCGCAGCCAATTTTGTTTGCAAAGTTTCTTGCTCTTGTAACTGAACCCAGGTCAGGGGAAACAACAACATAATCATCAGCATTTGCACCCATCTTCTCTCTCATATGAGTAGCAAGAATCGGCTGACCTATAAGGTGGTCAACAGGGATGTTGAAAAAGCCCTGAATCTGATTTGCGTGAAGGTCCATAGTAAGAATTCTGTCAGCACCGGCAGCAGTGATAATGTCGGCACAAAGCTTTGCCGAAATAGGATCTCTTGCCTTAGCTTTTCTGTCCTGACGAGCATAACCGAAGTATGGCATAACAGCAGTAATTCTGCCTGCAGAAGCCCTCTTCATAGCGTCAATCATAATCAACATTTCCATAAGATTGTCATTTACAGGAGTGCAGGTTGACTGAACAATAAAGCAGTCGCTGCCTCTTACAGATTCGTTGAGCGAAACAGCTATTTCGCCGTCGGAAAAAGTACAACAGTTGCTCTTGCCAAGCGGAAGTCCAAGACAGCCGGCAATCCCCTGGGCAACATCCTTGTTGGATGAACCGGAGAAAATCTTAATGTCTTTACCGTTGAAATTCATTTTTTAATCCCCTTACCTTATTTTTATTCTTTTATGTAAAACTATTTGCGGTTTTACCGCAATACATTCCACTCTCTAAATAAATATTTTATACTTCGTAACCCTTGTTCAGTGCAATTTCATTAAGCTCCCTCAGTTGCTCAGGGTCATTTGCACCAAGTACAGTATCTGCATTTTTTGCAGTAAAAGCTGTTGCCTTCTCATTTTTCTCAATCAAAAGTTTAAGAGCGTCAGGTAAATAATACTCCCCCGCCTTATTATTGCTTTTAATTTCACCAAGAACACTCAGCAACTTTTGGCAGTCAAACCAAAACGCACCTGAGTTTACCTCTTTTACAGCAAGTTCGTCTTCGCTTGCGTCTTTCTGTTCAACGATTTTAACAAACTTTCCGCTTTCGTCACGGATAATTCTTCCATAACCTGTAGAATCGGAAACTTCAGCAGAAATAACCGTCGCAGCACAACCCTCCTCGGTGTGCAGGGCAAGTGCGTCGCTTATAGTTTCGCTGTCCATAAAAGGGGCGTCACCGTTGAGAACAAGCACATTTCCGTTGTGAATCTGCAAAAAGTCCTTAGCCATCATAACAGCATGTCCTGTGCCGAGGCGTTCACTTTGAAAAACCGTTTCAACTTTATAAGGAAGCGAATCGGCAAACTCTTCGATGCTTTCCTTTTTATATCCCTTGACAATGCAGATGTCATCAATGCCCGATTTTTTAACAGAATCCAGCACCCATTTAAGCATAGGTTTACCTAAAACCTCAGACATCGGCTTTGGCAGGTTGCTCTTCATACGCTTGCCTTCGCCGCCGGCGAGAATAACAGCACAGTTGCTCATTACAATACCTCGGTTCATTATTTTACATATTAGATACGCATACGCAGAATACACATAATAATACATTACCATTATCCCACAAATCCAAAAATTTTCAAGTATTAAACCGAAAATAATATGAATTTTATCATTTTCAACAATATATACAGGTAAAAATCGTCACTTTTTATTAGAAATATTTTTTAAAAAAATATGGCTATTTTATGAACTATTTGATATAATTGGTATAGGCTTATAAAAGGCTACAAAAGGAGTTGCCAAAATTTGCAGCTCTGAATTATATTTTTCAGGAGGATTCTAATAATGAGTCACAAGTATGTGTACCTTTTTAAAGAAGGTAACAAAGACATGCGTAATCTTCTCGGTGGTAAGGGTGCTAACCTGGCTGAAATGACAGGTCTGGGCCTTCCTGTTCCACAGGGCTTCACAATCACAACTGAAGCATGTACCCAGTACTATGAAGATGGCAGAAAAATCAACGATGACATCCAGGCAGAAATCATGGAATACATCGTTAAGATGGAAGAAATCACAGGCAAGAAGTTCGGCGACCTTGAGAACCCACTTCTGGTATCTGTTCGTTCAGGTGCAAGAGCTTCCATGCCTGGTATGATGGATACCATCCTAAACCTCGGTCTTAATGAGGAAGTTGTAGAAGTTATGGCTAAAAAGTCAGGCAATCCTCGTTGGGCATGGGACTGCTACAGAAGATTTATTCAGATGTACTCTGACGTTGTTATGGAAGTTGGTAAGAAGTACTTTGAAGTTCTTATTGACGAAATGAAGGAGAAGAAGGGTGTTACTCAGGATGTTGAACTTACAGCTGAGGACCTTGCAGAGCTCGCTTCACAGTTTAAAGAAGAATACAAAAAGCAGATCGGCGTAGACTTCCCAACTGACCCTAAAGAACAGCTTATGGGTGCTATTGAGGCTGTTTTCCGTTCATGGGACAACCCAAGAGCAAATGTTTACAGAAGAGATAACGACATCCCTTACTCATGGGGTACAGCAGTTAATGTACAGATGATGGCATTCGGTAACATGGGTGACACATCCGGTACAGGTGTTGCATTTACAAGAAACCCTGCTACAGGTGAAAAGAAGCTTATGGGTGAGTTCCTTATGAACGCTCAGGGCGAGGATGTTGTTGCCGGTGTTCGTACACCGTCACCAATCGCTCAGCTCGAGGAAGTTATGCCTGAGGTTTTTGCTCAGTTTGTTGACATCTGTGCTAAGCTTGAAAACCACTACAGAGATATGCAGGATATGGAGTTTACAATTGAGGACAAGCACCTTTATATGCTCCAGACAAGAAACGGTAAAAGAACAGCTGCCGCTGCTCTTAAGATTGCCTGCGACCTCGTTGACGAAGGTATGATCAGCGAGAAAGAAGCAGTTGCTATGATCGACCCAAGAAACCTTGACACTCTTCTCCACCCACAGTTCGACGCTGAGGTTCTTAAGGCTTCTTCACCAATCGGTAAAGCTCTCCCTGCTTCTCCTGGTGCTGCCAGCGGTAAGGTTGTATTTACAGCTGAGGACGCTAAAGTTCAGGGCGGCAAGGGCGAAAAGGTTATCCTTGTAAGACTTGAAACTTCACCTGAAGACATTGAGGGTATGAAGAGTGCACAGGGTATCCTCACAGTTCGCGGCGGTATGACATCCCACGCAGCAGTTGTTGCCCGTGGTATGGGTACTTGCTGTGTATCCGGTTGTTCAGAAATCAAGATGGACGAAGAGAACAAGGTATTTGTTCTTGCAGGCAAAGAGTTCCACGAGGGCGACGCTATCTCCATCGACGGTTCAACAGGTAACATCTATGACGGTATCATCCCAACAGTTCCTGCATCAATCGCAGGTGAGTTCGGCAGAATTATGTCATGGGCTGATAAGTACAGAACACTTAAGGTAAGAACAAATGCTGACACACCTGATGATGCTAAGCATGCAAAAGAGCTTGGTGCAGAGGGCATCGGTCTTTGCCGTACAGAGCATATGTTCTTTGAAGAGGAAAGAATTGCTGCATTCAGAGAGATGATTTGTGCTGATACCGCTGAAGAGAGAGAAACTGCTCTTGAAAAGATTCTTCCATACCAGCAGAACGACTTCGAGGCTCTTTACGAGGCTCTCGAGGGCAACCCTGTTACAATCCGTTTCCTTGATCCACCGCTTCACGAGTTTGTTCCTACAGAAGAAGCTGACATCGAAACACTTGCAAAGGCTCAGGGCAAGAGCGTTGCTGACATCAAGGCTATTATCGACAGCCTCCATGAGTTCAACCCAATGATGGGTCACCGTGGTTGCCGTCTTGCAGTAACATATCCTGAGATCGCAAGAATGCAGACAAAGGCAGTTATCCGTGCTGCTCTTAAGGTTACAGCTGCTCATCCTGACTGGAGCCTCGTTCCTGAGATTATGATTCCGCTCGTTGGCGACACTAAGGAACTCAAGTTCGTTAAGAAGATTGTTGTAGAGACAGCTGATGCTGAAATCGCTGCTGCAGGCACAGACCTCAAGTACGAAGTTGGTACAATGATTGAAATCCCAAGAGCTGCTCTTACAGCTGATGTTATCGCTGAAGATGCTGAGTTCTTCTGCTTCGGTACAAACGACCTTACACAGATGACATTCGGTTTCTCAAGAGATGACGCAGGTAAGTTCCTTGAGTCTTATTATGACAATAAGATTTATGAGAACGATCCTTTTGCTAAGCTCGACCAGACAGGCGTTGGTAAGCTTATGGAAATGGCTGTTCAGCTCGGTAAGAAAGTTAGACCTAACATTCACTGCGGTATCTGCGGCGAACACGGTGGCGACCCAACATCTGTTGAGTTCTGCCATAAGATTGGTCTTGACTATGTATCTTGCTCACCGTTTAGAGTGCCAATCGCAAGACTTGCTGCTGCTCAGGCTGCTATTGCTGACGAAAAGTAATTAACAAGCCTTATGTTAATGGGTAAAGCCATTTATCAGCCATAAGGCAAAATTAAATATCAAATTTAGACCTTGTAGAAGCAATTCTGCAAGGTCTTTTTTTACCCGAAAATCATAGAAAAGCCTTGTAAATACTGCATTTCTGTCAATAA
>JAFTGC010000050.1 GCA_017458105.1 Ruminococcus sp.
TATATTCTCGACCTGCAGGCAGGAGTAACGCTGGCACAGCTTATCCTGAATTTTCATATCAATTTGAGGCAGTCCGCTGTACTGCTCAAGATTTTCAACATCAAGCGGTTTGAGCGGTCTGTTTGCAAGGGCGGCAATCTCCCTGGCAATGCCGTAGTGACCCCAAAGGTCAGGGCGGTTTGTAAGCGACTTGTTGTCAACCTCAAACACAATATCATCAATTGCATAAACCGATTTAAGGTCGGTTCCGTTAGGAATATCGTCGGTAATTTCCATAATTCCGGAGTTTTCGTCACTTATGCCGATTTCTGCTTCGGAACAGCACATACCGTAGGAGTTAAAGCCTGCAAGCGGACGGGGGGCAATGGTGATTTCACCGATTTTAGCACCGATTTTTGCAAAAGCTGTTTTCATACCAACACGAACATTAGGAGCACCGCAGACAACATCAGTCAGCTCGGCTTCGCCTGCGTCAACTTTAAGCAGGTGCAATTTTTTTGAATCGGGATGATTTTCTACAGACTTAATTTCTGCAACAACCACACCGCTAAGGTCAGAGCCTTTGAAGAAAATTTCGTTTTCGACCTCTGCTGTAGAAAGCGAAAACCTATGGATTAGCTCCACTTTGTCTATTCCGTTGAGGTCAACAAAATCCTCAATCCAATTCATAGATAAAAACATTGTTACAAAACTCCTTCCTTATTCGTCATCGGTAAACTGTGCAAGTGCTTTAAGACTGCCGCTGTTTAAATCTCTTATGTCTTTAACCTTGTACTTCATCATAGCAAGTCGGGTAAGTCCCAAACCAAAGGCAAAGCCTGTGTATTTTTCAGGGTCAATTCCGCCCTCTTTCAGCACCTCGGGGTGAATCATACCGCAAGGGCAAAGCTCCAGCCAACCGCTGTGTTTACAGGACGAACAGCCGTCACCGCCACAGATAAGACAGCTTATATCAAGCTCAAAACCCGGCTCAACAAACGGGAAGAATCCCGGGCGGAGTCTGACTTTAATCTCTCTTTGGAAAACCTCGGAGAGCATTGTTTTCATAAAATAAATTAAGTTTGAGATGCTTATATCCTTGTCAACCATAACGCCCTCCATCTGGAAGAAGGTGTTCTCGTGGCTGGCGTCGGTTGCCTCATTACGAAAGCATCTTCCCGGGAAGATTGCCCTGATAGGTCTGCCATCTTCAATAAGCTGTTTGCCGTATTTTTTGAGAATAGCATTTTGAGCGGCTGAGGTCTGTGACTTTAATAGCTGGCCGTTCTCAAGATAGTATGTGTCCTGCATATCCCTTGCAGGGTGGTGCTTTGGAATATTGAGCGATTCAAAGCACTCGTAATCAGTCACAACCTCGGAATAATCCTCGACATTAAAGCCCATTGAACGGAAAATCTTCTCGCACTGCCTTTGAACAAGGGTAATCGGATGATACGAACCCCTGGCAAGGTCGGCAGGGGCAGTTATATCAAACTGTGGCATAGCCGCAATTTCAAGCTCGATCTCTTTCTGCTTGAGTTCAGCGGTTTTTTCCTCAATTTTTTTTGAGGCAAGCCCCTTTAGCTCGTTCACCTTTTTGCCAAATTCCTTTTTTTCCTCGTGCGAGAGTGCCTTCATACCTTTGAGGAGCCCTGTGATACTGCCCTTTTTGCCAAGGTAGGCAACTCTGATTTTGTCCAAATCGGCAAGACTGCCGATTTTAACAAGCTCGTTTTCGAGTTCTTTTTTAAGGTTAATAATTTTTTTTTCCATAAATTCCTCCGTATAAAATAAAAACGCCCCTTGAGAAACTCTCAGGGACGAATAAAAATCCGCGGTACCACCCATAATTTTTGCACAAAGCAAACACTCTGTTGCCATATAACGGTAGCCACCGTCAGCACCTACTATATTTAATAATTCAGCACTGCCACTCGGGAGGGAACTTCGCCTTTTGCCGCACCACCGTACTTTCAGCCCAAGGGTACAGTTCTCTTTAAGGCACAAACAAAGGGTTACTTTTCTCCGTCACTGTGTTATCCATCTTTTTTAATATAACACATTTTAGCACAATTTGCAATAGCATTATTATACATTTTTTATAATCAATGCCTTGTATCTTTTTGCGATTTGTGTTATTATGATTGTTATGAATGAAAAGGAGAGTAAAAAATGGATGGATTTTGTGAACAGGTTGTAAAGAAAAACCGAACACTCAAGGACAAAGCCCTTGCTGTGGTTTACATACTGCTGTCAATCGGCATACCCGTAATTTGCATACTGCTTGCCTATGTGATTGTTCCGTATTTTGTTTATATCGGAATATTCCTGCTTATGGCACTCATACCGACAGCCGTGCTTATGATTAAAAATCAAACCATAGAGTTTGAGTATCAGGTTGTGGATAATTACCTGATTATTGATAAAATTATTGCAAAACGCAAGAGGAAAAAACTTGTCAGAGTCAGACTTGAAGAAATTAAGGAAATAGTAAAATTCAACGACAAGGACTACAGCGGTGTAAAAATCAACAAATACTTTATTTGTGTTGATAATGTTGAGGACGAGGGAGTTTATTCTTTCAACTTTTTTAACGAGGCACGGGGCAACTGTGCGTTGGTTCTAAAGCCAAATGAAACTATTTTTAAAGGTATGCGTCCAAAGCTGCCGCCGGAACTTCAAATTAAAGTTCTTAAAATATTAAGGGAAAAATAATGAAAGAAATAAATTTTGACTACCTAAAAGAAAAAATCAAGCCACGCCCATACAATGCCCACAAGGGCAGTATGGGCTGTTTGTTCTCGGTCTGCGGATGTTACGGAATGGCAGGGGCTCAGATTTTGTCTGCAACGGGAGCCTTACGCAGCGGAATAGGACTGCTTAAACTTGCGATTGTAGACAGTGTTTACCCTATTGTTGCTCCTGCTGTTCCCGAGGCAGTTTATCTGCCTATGCAGGCAAACTCCGAGGGCAGATTTTCGGCTGAAAACATCGCAGCCATAACAGAAAACGCCAACAGTGCAAACGGTGTGCTTGTCGGTTGCGGACTTGGGGTGTGTGACGATACAGAAAAAATTGTAACCGCACTGCTGACCGAAAATCAGAGCCCGATTGTTATTGATGCCGATGGCATAAATTGCGTGGCAAAGCATATAAATTTATTGAATGAAAAATCCTGCCCGACAGTTCTCACTCCCCACCCCGGAGAGATGAGCAGGCTTTTGGGCTTGTCTGTTCGTGAAGTTGAGGCCAATAGGCAAAAGGCTGCCGAAAATTTCAGCCGTGAATTTTCGGTTGTTACCGTACTCAAAGGTGCGGACACTATCATAACGGACGGCGAACAAACCTACATAAGCTATGCAGGCAACCCGGGAATGTCTACGGGCGGCAGCGGTGATGTTCTGGCAGGAATCACTGCGTCGTTTCTCGCTCAGGGGTACAGCCCGATTGAAAGTGCGTGCATAGGAGCTTTTGTTCACGGAAAGGCAGGCGATTACGCAAGGGATAACCTCACAGAAATTTCTATGCTGCCGAGGGATATTCCAAACTGCCTGCCAAAGGTATTTGAAAAGATTTTTTGATTGTAATTGATTAAAAACACAGGAATTGCAAAACCCAAACTGAAAAATTTTACTTCGGACGGTGATAATTTGAGGAAGGTTCTGCCAATAATTTTTGTGTTTATTTTTTTGCTTTGCGGTTGTTCCGAAATTGAACAAAAAAATTTTACGATAAATACATATTTCAAATCTGATGTTTACATAAGCACGGGGCAGATTGATTTCAGCGGCACAATAAGCTATTCTGAGGACGGCAAGCTGACGCTCACCGTAAATTCGCCCGACGAGATAAAAGGCTACACCTACACGGTTAAAGACGAAAAGGTAACTATGGATTTTCAGGAAATTAGCACAACATACAGCATCAGCGACTTCCCTACTTCTGCACCTATTGCTGTAATCAGCAAACTGCTGAAAGAAATCAGCCTTTCTGAACCTAAGGTTAAGGAGCAAGACGGCTCATACACCGCAAAAGTCAACGGATATTCTGTTGAATTTAATGCAGACGGCTACATTGAAAATATACGAAACGGCGATTTGCACATAACCTTTGTACAAAAATCTTCTTGAACATATAACCTCTTGAGAAATTTTCCGTAATATATATTGTCACGGAATAAAAAAGTAAGTTTGTGGCAAAAATATTATTGACAACTTATTTGAAAAACATTAACGGAAAATTTCGGAGAGTGAAATCAATGACAGTTAAGCGTGGAGATATATATTATGCAGATTTAAGCCCTGTTGTGGGCAGCGAACAGGGCGGTGTTCGCCCGGTTTTAATAGTACAAAACGATGTTGGCAACCGATATTCGCCAACAGTGATTGCTGCGGCAATAACTTCCAGGCATCAAAAAGCAAAACTGCCTACCCATATAGAAATTAACGGCAACAGCAGCGGTCTTGCAAAGGATTCCGTGGTTCTGCTGGAACAAATCAGAACAATTGACAAACGCCGTCTGCGTGAAAAAATGGGCGAGGTCGAAAACGGCTCTATGAACAAAGTTGACGAAGCACTTTCAATATCATTTGGTATAAATAACAGACAAACTACATAACCTCAAAGAGTTGTGTAGTGTTTAAACGGCTTGCTTGGCAGGCCGTTTTTGTTTTATGGGTATTGACAGTTGCACAACCTGTGGTATAATCATATAAGCACAAATTTTGCAGGAATAAAGGAGAAAAAATATGAATATCCAAGAGAAAAATTTTAAGGCTAAAAAAATTGTAATTATTGCAGTTTTGGTTATAGCAGTTATTTTTATTGCAATAAACAGCTTTACGGTCGTTTCGGCAGGTCACACCGGTGTTGTAGTTACCCTTGGCAGTGTAAACGAGGGGGTTCTGCAGGAGGGTATGCACGCAAAAATACCGTTTGTTCAGAATGTTGTCGAGATTGACAACCGTATCCGCAAGCTCGAGGTGAACACTGAGGCATTTTCAAAGGACTTGCAAAGCGTCAATACCGCACTGGCAATCAACTATCGTGTTGACACCTCAAAAAGCTACAGCATATATAAAAACATAGGTGCAGATTATGAGGATGTTTTGGTGGTTCCTGCTGTGAACGAGGTGCTTAAGGCTATCACCGCCACATATACAGCCGAAGAGAGCGTTACCAACCGGGCACTTATCTCCGAGGGACTTATTCAGGGGTTAAACGACAAGCTTAACGACATTGGTCTTTACATAACCGATGTAAATATAATAGACTTTGACTTTTCAGAGGCTTTCATAACCGCTATTGAAGAAAAGCAGGTTGCTCAGCAAAAACTTTTAAAAGCCGAAACCGAAAAAGATACCGCTATCACAAACGCAAAAGCAGAGGCTGAGGCTACTAAGGTAAAGGCTGAAGCAGAGGCAAAGGCTAACAAGACCATAAGTGCGTCGCTCACAGATAAGGTTATTGAAAACAAAAAGATTGAAAAATGGAACGGCGAGCTTCCAAAGGTTTCCGGCAGCAATGGAACGATCATAGACATTGGCAGCACAGATAAACAGGACTAAACAGAATATATAATTAAAACGGAGGTAACTTTTAACAAGAACCTCCGTTTTTTTATGCTTAATTTGGCTTTGTCAAGAAAAGTGTGTAAGATTTTTTAAAAAGTTCATGAGTCAATGTTTTTCCAACCTAGGGGGTACCCTCCTCGGTTGGCTTTGTCAAGAAAAGTGTGTAAGATTTTTAAAA
>JAFTGC010000016.1 GCA_017458105.1 Ruminococcus sp.
TAATAAAGGATAACTTATTATTATACTATATTTAAGTACATGATTATGTTATAATATCATAAAAACAGGAGATTTTGTTTATGAGAATAGGCATTGATATTGATGGCGTTTTAACTGACACTCTAAAGTTTAAGTGGAAATACGGAGCGAAATATTTCGGAATTTCAATAAACGACATCTGTAAAGACACATATGAGATCCGTGATATCTTTAATGTTTCGCACGAAAAAGAGATCCAATTTGTTCGAGAGTATTTCTTTGAGTATTATTGTTCAAATAATTATCTAAGACCTTTTGCTTCTCAAGTTTTAAACGACTTACATAATCAGAATAATGAAATTGTTATTATAACCGGCAGAACAGAAGAAGACATCGAGACATTTGGTTTGTGTACAACAATGAGAGCAATAACAGAAAACTGGTTAAAAAGCTGTGACATTCCATATGATGAACTATACTTGGAAATCAGTAACAAACCAGCAAAAGCTATAGAGACAAAAGTAGATTGTTACATCGAAGACTTACCTTATTTCTTGGATAAGTTTTTGAAGTGTGAATATAAGTCTTGTATTTGTTTTGATGATGTTTATAACAGATATGAACCTTACGCTTCCATGTTAAGAATCAAAAGTTGGACAGAGCTCTATTCGATTATCAAAAGACTTGAAGGGGATATATAATGATAATTCCAGATGATATATGGAATATTCTTACAAAAAGCGTTAAAGCTTCAAAGTTTAAAAGCGGAAGCAGCTCTATCGACTCAGAAACAAGAAAAAAGGATACAACAGTTCAAATATTTGAATTGTTGGTTGCAGAGACGCTCAACTATTACGACGATAACTCTGTTTGGAAGGTAACTCAATCAACAAATGATAAGGGAATCGATATATATGGTATATCAAAAAGAGATATTACTGTTCCGTTTTCAGATCACAGATTTCAAGAGCTTTCATTAGGTCAAGTTAAACACACCAAGAACAGCTACGGATATAAAAAGTTCAAGACGGATATACACAATCTGAAAGATGGATGGAAAAACTGTTTCAGCTATCAAGACTATTCTTTAAGGCAATTCCTTTTGGTCCTTGCGTCTAACAAGGAAAATAATATAGCTAATCTTAAGAGCGAAATGTCTGCCGATAAGATAGATAACGGATTACTGGATGACGCTTATGTTGCTAATATAGATATTATAGATGGAAATCTGTTGATAAAGAGTTGGAAGCTAAATTTTACATATTTTAAAAATATATTAAAGCATATATTATCTGATGAGGAAATCTTTGCTATAGAGTCTTTTATTAATAATATAGATTCTGATTGGCTGGATCTTTCGGTTGATATCGAAAATAACGATACGAAACAGTATTTTGTCGGTGAGATATTTAATTACAATATAACTGTTATCAACAGTCTGTCTTATCTGAATTCAAATTTATACTTCAGATGGTTTCCTGAAAAGGAATCCGCCATGGAACTGATCTATCCGTTAAGTGCGGTCAATCCTGAAAAGCAGGGTTTTCCTATAGAAAAAAGTCCCTCACTGCGTTCAAAGCAAATAAAAGAATTCAACTTTGAATTCAGAGGGCTTCGAGCAGGAACATTTAATGCGGGCGAACTAGTTTTATGCTACGGAGATGGACAAGAACTAAATCGGATTGATTTAGGAGAAGTCGAATTCAAATGCGGAATTGCTTCAAAGTATCTAAACGAGCCTAAGAATAGTATTTCTTACAAAAAGCTCAAATCTATTATCCAGGATCAATCACCACAGAAAAACAGTATATATAGCTTCCTCTTTTTAGGCTGCGGAGGTATCGGTAAAACTACGCTCATAAAAGAAATAATGTATTTAGCATCTGCTAATGACTTTTCGTGTATTTCTATATCTCAGAACAAGGATATGATTCATGAGAAGACCATTATTATTGAATTGTTTTACAAATTGGCATTTCCGGATATAGTTATGGAAGAACGTGAGGATACTATTATACCGGAATTGATTTTTAAGTTAAACTTAAGAGGAAATAAAGAATGGGAAAATAATTTAAGAAATTACTTTAGCAATCAGGAAGATTATTCCAAGGAAGCAGTAGCAGAATGCTTATCTTCTCTATTACTAGATGCTTCTGATTATCAAAAATTGTTTATCTGGATTTCTGACTGTCATTGGGGAAGCCATAGTTCTTTTTTTATTTTATCCAGAACTATCGAGATCCTGTATACCCGAAACGAGTATATAGCAAATGATATCGTATTCATTTTTGAAGGAAGAGACCACGAATCTTTACGGGACGGTAAACAGTTGCTCTCACCTGTATACTGGGATAGTTTTATCTCATCGTCAAACAACGAGATCATTTATTTGCCGCACTGGGATCATAAAATGGCCAAAGAATTCCTGTTAAACCTCTTTCCCACATTTCTTAATCAAATGAATGAGAGATTCATTGAAAGAGTATTAGAGCATTCTGACGGCGTTCCTATGCATATTATGCAGATGATGAACCTGTTGTTGGAGAAAGAGTACATTGAAATTCGCGATGACGGCAAAATACAGGTGCTGAAAGCATATAACGATAGGCTGTTCTCTGATAATATCTTAGAGATAATCGAGGAAAGAATAGATTATTATGAAAGTAAATATCCGACTTATACTGATGTTTTGACTATTGTTGCAGTAATAAACGATTCCATCAATCCGGCGCTTAACGATTGGCTTGTTCAAGCATTGAACATCAACAGTCATAATAAGGCTATTATTCAAAAAAGCGGTTTTATCTCAGATGTTGAAAGAATCCGATCAAGTATCGTATTCCACCATGAGCATTATAAAACTGCGTTTAAACGCAGAACCGTCCGTAACCAAGGACTCATAAATGATTGTATTGAATTTTATGAAAATATCGTTGAGCTTAACGATATAGATCGACTTAATCTAATATTTCTGAAAAACCTTCTTAGCCTCAGAGACTTTAAAAAAATCTATGATTCCTGTCTGTCTTTACTGAAAGATACTGCTTCAAACAGCATAAAACTGTCTGTACTAAAGTTTATAATTGATTTGCCTGAACAAGTCTATTGTGATGTAACGCCAAAATACTATATTAACTTTGAGATTTGCGAGTTGATCCTAAGGGACGGCAACTGGGACTCTGGATTACTCTATCTCGATAAGGTTCTTGAAGAAAAAAATTATGCAGATGTAAATAATGTCGAGTATCTGCTTATGGCTTATCAGGAAAAGGCTAATATACTTGCCGATAGGCTTCGCTTTGAAGAAGCTGTTATTGTGTCAAATGACGGTATTACTCTGGCTGAACAAGCGATCGCAAACAAAAGCTTTCACGACCATATTGATCGTCTTAATCTATTGAAAGAAAAATTGCAGGCAAGATTAGCGGTTTGCAAATGGTTTTACGGAGACTATTCCGCGGCTAAAACGATCCAACAGAATTGCATTATCGACGCACGAAAGAGAGGAGATAAATACTCTGAAAACCATGTTTTATATGAGTTGGAAACGCTGAATTTACATTGGGAACAAAAGCAGCCCGTAATTAACATGGGCGCGATCATCGAACTGATTGACAGCAGAGAAATCACTTCTCTTGATTCAGAAAGAACATTGATAGAAGCTCAAATGATAATAGGTCAAACAATAATAGCATGTCGCGAGAATAACAAAGAACTAATCCACACAATAAAAGGCGATCTCATAAATCTATTGATCGGCTATAAAACCAAACCTCATATTTATGAAGAATTCCTGTGTCATACTCTGAAAGCGATTCTGAGCTTCTATCAAGAAAACATTGAGGACACTTTATTTGAATTAACAGAAGCAATGCGTGTATCAACATTAAGTAATATGTTGAATCTGGAATGGAAAGGCTATGTGAATCTAGCACAGTTCCTACAATATATCAATGACGCCGGCTGTGTTTCATATGCCGATTCTGCCAAAGATATCATACTTGATTCCTTAAGTCATAATAAAAGTGTTATCGAAACATACAAGTCGATGATGATGCCTGTAACAGAAATACTTGAAAGAATCCTACAGATAGAAATTCAAGATATGTATCCGGCAAAACCGTGTGTCAACGAGGAAATGCTGTGTGTAAAGACAAAAGACATAACCTTTTTTGTTATGAATTAATCGTGTCTTGCTTTGAATATTCAATAATACCTTCACATATCATTTTACCTATTGATGCTATTTCGTCATCGGAATGCATATCACTGAATAAAATGTATCCTCTGCTGAATACTTTTCTTCTTGCTAAGTGTTTGATCAGGTATTCTCTGAAGGGATCTTTCCAAAAATCATTATAATCTTGTCTCAGCGAAAAACAACCTTCATTGCCCTCTAAAATCAGATATGGACAAAATGCTTTTATTGCGGAGTCAATTTCGCGTAAAACTTTGGATGTGGCCGATCTCCAAGACGGCCAGTTGTTCCTATTGTCATATAACATCTTCTCACACGCAAGGGCAGCCGCCAAAGCTAAGTTTTCACCAGAATGAGCATTACTTATTTTTAACTTTTCCATAGGATGGATGATTTCCCGAGAACCGATCGCTGCGGCTAAAGGGAGTCCGTTGGTAAGACCTTTTGACACGCATACGATATCCGGAGAAAGGTTCAAAGTATTAGTAACGCCTCCGTAGCCGTATCTTATTCCGGATGTGACTTCGTCAAATATCAAAACAATATTACGGGATTTACATATGGATTGTACTTCCTGCAGGGTAGATGATGTATAACTTGCGGGACATATTACGACGCAAGCTAAAGAATCGCTGTGTTCATTTATTGTTTCAATAAGATCGCTTTTGCTGCATGACAGGCTTAATGATTCCAAACAATCCGGGATGCCCAGTTCGCAAGTCGGTAACCGGTAACTTCGAAAGACGGACCAATCTAACCATCCATGATACTCAAGAGATAAACTTTTTTCTTTTCCTGTGAGATATCTGGCAGCTCTGACGGCAGCATAAACGCTGTCAGAGCCGTTCTTAAAAAACTTAATAGCATTATATTTCGGATATCTGGATAACAATTGTTCCGCCAGTTCAAGTTCTAAAACACCCGGAGTGGAATAATGGCAGCCATTGTTGACCTGACGAATAATCGCCTTGTTAATCTCTTCTCTGGAGTGCCCCCAAACAACCGTTCCCATTGCCATTTCACAATCCAGCCATTCGTTACCGTCGATATCCGTAAAATAAGCTCCTTGGGCTTTTTGGGTAAAAAATGGACTGTAGTTTTTTATGAGACGTTTTGGAGATTTAGCCAGAGTTGAAGATGCGGCGGGAATAATCTCAATATATTTATCGTAAAAAGAATTGCTCTTTTGCAGTTTATTCATTTTCTGTCCCATTCCTTATCTGATTTTATTCCCCGGCCAAAATGTTTTTTGCAGATCATCAAACTTGATCAGATTAGCATACAGATCAAGGATCAGATCATCGCTTTGAATCTGCGATCTGATATTCCACCAGTACATATTATCCGTAAGCTTTATAAAATGATCGCACAAAAAAATAATTGGATCGTTGAATAAATAATAGTTGCTTCCCAATACTTTCGGAATCCAAATGGTGCCGCTTACAGAAAAATAAGAATAATCCTTATACTCAATTATTATGTCTTCTATAATTAGACGATCGATTATTTGCTTTGCTTCTGTCCGACCTTCGCACAAGTCTACAAGAAGATATTTTTTCCCTTTCACTTTTTCTATCTGAGGAACAATAAAATCAAGTATATCGGAATAAACAAAGGAAGAATGTTTCTCCCAAAATCGGCCTAAATTACTTTTTCGATTAAACACTCTATGCGGACCGCAACTGGTTTCCCAGTGATATAGAATAATACTAGGATTTGTAACCGCTATGTATCCTTTTTCTCTGATCCTGAACTGATAATCAAAATCTTCATATCCATTAAAAAAGTTTTCATCCAGTAATCCTACTTGCTTTATCGCAGAGACTCTTACTGCACAAAACGCAAAAACGGTAGATTGAATAGTAAATGGTTTTTTTGAATATAGAACGTGTGGATTATTGTTCAAAAACAGATGCCGTCCTACAGACTGATTAAACGCAATGCCGCAGCATTGTATACCGCCAGTCTGAGGATACAGCAAAACTCCCCCTACAATACCGACTCTTTCGTCTTTAAAAGAATCCAAGACAAGTGCTTGCCAATTATCGGTCAGTATCAAATCGGAATCCATAAATATCGCATATGAACAGTCAGGCAAGATTTGCAACGCTTCATTGATGCATTTAGCACATCCCTCCGGATGTCGGTGATATAAAACTGTAACGCTATTTATATATTCATTTCTCTCCTTTGAACAGCGTTCTAATATTTGTTTTGTATCCGAGGGCGATCCATCATTGATGAATATGATATCAGTCGAAAACCGAATTGTTTGGCAGAGTGAATCTATAAATAATTGCAATATCTCTTTTGTTTGCAATACCGGAATGATTAACGTAAACACTGTTTCTCCTTCAAATCATTTATTATATCTTTTTTTAATTCTTTTCAACTGTCCTTCGGACAACTTGGTATACACATCGATATTAAACAGGCGTCTTTCAAAAACTATTTTTTGAAGTTTATCATGCCATCGCTCAATTCTATTCATAAAATCCCGATTGATTGTTTCGTTCATAGGTAGGCAATACTGAAAATGACATAGAAGCTCGTCCGGCGTATATTGAATTCCTAAGCTTTTGAGATGTAACGCTAAGATTCTCCTTGCGGTGTTCCTCTGAGCATCCGAGTATTTTAAGCTTACAGAATTGTTATGAACTCTGTAACAAAACAACGGTTCAGGTATATTAGCAAAAGAGTGATCTATGCTACAGCGACACCATAAGCGATAATCTTCAGCATAAATGAACTCAGGCTCATATTCTATTAATCCTTTTTCTAAAATCTTTTTTCTTATCATTGACGTAGGATGATGGACACTTGTCTCACCTAGAAATAATGCAGATTTTATTTCGTCATCAGAAAGCTTGCTTTGATGCAGCGAGGTATTATTATCGTTTGAATCCATGCGATAATACATCGTTCCGCAGATATCAATATCAGGATTCTTATTCATATAGTCAACTTGCTTTTTCAAACGGTTTTTAAGACTGATATCGTCCGCATCCATGATTGCAATATAATCGCCGGCAGCCAAGTGTATACCGTCATTCAAGCATGCTGCGCTACCGCGATTCTTATTAAATCTAATATACTTTATTCTCTCGTCATTATATAAACGAATAGTATCATATAGGTTTTCCTCTGAACAATCATCTAAAATGATTAGCTCAAAGTTCGTATAACTTTGATTTAATATGCTTTCTACCGCTTTTGAAAAATAATCCATGTTGTTATAAGATGGCATTAAAACACTTACCGTTTTGTTTTGCATATTATCCCATCCCTTAAGCTTTGATAATAATAAGTTATCCTTTATTA
>JAFTGC010000017.1 GCA_017458105.1 Ruminococcus sp.
AGAAATGGCTTGATTTTTTCGGAGAAATAACATATTATTGCTAATATCCCCCTCCGCTGACACTTTCAGCGGAGGATTTTTATGCCTAGTTATTATTATCACAAGTTTGCCCATATATAAGGGATTTATTAACAATTAAGTCAATTGAAAATCCGCACAGTTTATTATATAATTATTAAGATACCAAATTAATAGGAAAAAGGTGATTTTTATTATGATTTTAAAAAAATCTATGAGTTTGATTTTGTCTGCAATTGTAATTTGCAGTGTTTTTACCGTAATGCCAATTTCGGCAAGTTCGGCAGAAACTGACACTGCAGACTCCTTTGCGGATAGCACCACTGACGCACTCAGCGGTCAAACAGGAGATATTAACTGGAAGTTTACCGAAAGTACAGGTGTACTCAGACTTTGGGGACAAGGTAAAACCGAAGAATTCAAAACAACCAACGATATACCATGGGAAAGTCAAAAATCCTTAATCAAATCAATAGTTGTTAAAGAGGGAGTAACCTACATAGGTAAATGGGCATTTTATGATTGTACTAATGTCACAAAAGTAAGCCTTCCACAATCATTGACAAAAATGGGCGATAGTGTATTTTGCAACTGCCGTTCATTGGAAAAAATTACCCTCCCTGACGACCTGAAAATTATTCCGTCATCTGCTTTTGAGTACTGCTCATCTTTAAAAAAGTTTAACCTACCAAAAAATCTTGAAATAATTAATGTTAATGCATTTGATTCTTGCATGGGACTGACAAGCCTTGATATTTCAGTAGGAAGCGAAGTAATAATTGGAGGTGGTGCATTTGATCATTGTGTTTCTCTTAAAAGTGTAAACATCGGAGATGGAGTTAAAGAAATTTACAATGATGTATTTAGCAGTTGCAGTTCTCTTGAAACTATAAACATTGGAGCCGGTGTTAAAACAATTCATTCACCGACTTTTAAAAACTGTGAAAAACTCAAAAAAATTACTGTTGCATCAGAAAACACCGCATTTACAACCATTGACGGTAATCTATACAATAAAAATAAAACCGAACTGATAGCCTATTGCCTAAACACCTCCGAAAAAACATTTACAATCCCTTCAAGCGTCAAAACTATTACCCAATGGGCTTTTTATATGGCTAAAAACCTCACTTCTATGACAATACCAAAAAATGTAACAAAAATTTGCGATAACGCATTCCGTGAATGCACCAACCTTAAAACAATAAATATTCAGGGTGATGTGGTCAATATCTGCGATTGTGCATTTTATGAAACCGCCTGGTATGAAAACAAAGCTGACGGAATGGTTTACATAGGCAAAACTGCATATGATTACAAAGGTACATGTCCGGAAAAAGTAGAGATAAAAAGCGGTACTACTGCAATAGCCGGCGATTGCTTTTCAAGTACTGACATAAAAAATGTAGTTCTGCCAAACTCGCTTAAAATCATAGGCAGTACTGCTTTTAGGGAATGCACTTCTATTAAAAGTATAACGATCCCAAACTCTGTAACAACAATTAACTCATATGCATTTTCCGGCTGTGAATCTCTGACAAATATAAAAATCCCAAATTCTGTAACAACAATTGACTTGGGTGCCTTTAAAAACTGTAAATCTTTTACAAGTATAACCTTTCCTGACAGCGTAAAAAATATCGGCGAACACATTCTCTATGGCTGTAAAGCTCTGAAAAAGGTTACTTTTCCAAAGGGTATAAAAACCATACCCGCATGGGCATTTGCTTTTTGTGAAAGCCTGACAGAAGCAGGTATTACCATTCCCGATACTGTAACCACAATTGATTATTACTCATTCTACCATTGCCCGAGTCTTAAAAAGATTACAATACCAAAGGCCGTTACCAAAATAGAGCGGTACGCTTTTGGCTTTAAAAACGAAAATAACATATCATACCAAAAAGACGATTTAACTATTTGCGGATACAGTGGCTCCGCTGCCGAAAAATATGCAAGTCAATACATTGTTAATTTTGAAGCCATTAAAGAGCAAACAACAACTGCCAAAAATAAAACAACCGTTAAAATTCCGACAAAAATCGCCACCGGCACCACTGCCACAATGGTTGATAAAATAATTAAAAATCTTAAAACCGACGGCGATATTTCGGGCAGTCAGTTCCGCAAACTAAGTGCAAAACAAAAAAAGGCAACTAATACTTCAATTACAATCACTTGGAACAAAGTTAAGAATGCCAAAACATACACAATATACGGTGCAAAATGCGGCAAAAGCAACAGCTACAAAAAAATTAAAACCGTAAAAACCACTTCTTTAACACAGAAAAAGCTCAAAAAAGGCACTTATTACAAATATGTTGTAGTTGCTTTTGACAAAAATAAAAAATCCGTTTCCACCTCTAAAACTCTGCATATTGCAACCACCGGAGGCAAAAACGGCAACCACAAAAGCATCACCACAAAGGCTAAAAAGAACAAAGTGACGCTGAAGGTGAAAGCTACCTTTAAACTTAAAGCAACAGCAGTACCGCAGAGCAAAAAACTTACAGTTAAAAATCACCGCAAGATTAAATACGAAACAAGCAACAGCAAAATTGCAACCGTAAGTGCAAAGGGAGTTATCAAGGCTAAGAAAAAAGGCTCTTGTTATGTTTATGCTTATGCACAGAACGGCGTTTATAAAAAGATAAAAGTAACAGTTAAATAAACAGAATCGACCTCCGAAAGTCAATCTGACAAACGGAGGTCGATTTCGTTTTATGTTTATAAATGCAATACACTTGTGGCAATCAAAAAATAAACCGCAAGGCTGATGGCGTCAACAATAGTTGTGATAAACGGAGAAGCCATAACAGCAGGGTCAAAGCCCAGCTTATTGGCGAACATAGGCAGACAGCAGCCGAGGATTTTTGCCGCAACAACTGTCACTATCAATGTAAGTGCAACAATTAACGCAACATTATAGTCGGCGGCAGAGTTACCCATAACCACTCCGTCAAACAGCCAAACCTTTAAGAACGCAACCATTCCCAAAGCCACACCGCAAAGCAAAGCGACACGAATCTCTTTCCAAAGAACACGGAGAATATCCTTGAATTCAATTTCATCAAGCGACAAAGCACGGATAACCGTTACAGAAGCCTGCGAGCCTGAGTTACCGCCCGAGTCCATTAGCATAGGGATATAAGCGGTCAGCACAACCGATGCCGCCAGAGCACTTTCAAACGAACTGATAATAAGCCCTGTAAAGGTGGCAGAAATCATCAGCAACAAAAGCCACGGGATACGGCTTTTCCAAGTTGAGAGTATGCCGATTTTGAGGTACGGCTTATCGGTATTAGGTGTAATCGCCGCCATTTTCTGAATATCCTCGGTAGCTTCCTCCTGCATAACATCCACGGCGTCGTCAACGGTAACAATACCGACGAGTCTGTTCTCGGTATCCACAACAGGCAGTGCCAGAAAGTCATACTTTTTAATCATCTGTGCGACTTCTTCCTGGTCTGTAAAGGTATTGACTGAAATTACATTTGTATCCATAATATCGCTGACCTTAACATCGTCCTCAGCCAGCAAAAGGTCTTTTATGGTGACAATACCACGCAATTTACTGAGGTTGTCGGCTACATAGCAGGTGTAGATTGTTTCTTTGTCAACACCTGTTCGCCTGATACGCTTTATTGCCTCCTCGGCAGTCATACCCGGACGCAGTATGACAAGCTCGGTTGTCATAATTGAGCCTGCACTGTCTTCCGGGAACTTGAGAAGCATATTAATCTTTTTTCTGTCCTCTGACGAGCTTTGCCGTAAAATTCGCTTAACTACATTTGCCGGCATTTCCTCAATCATATCAACAACATCGTCCATAAACATATCGTCAAGTACCTCTTTAAGCTCGGTATCGCTTAAAGAATGAATAAGAAACTGCTGGGTGTCGTCGTCCATCTCAACAAAAACATCGGCGGCAATATCTTTTGGCAAAAGCCGATAGAGGATAGGCATTTTTTCGTCCTGCAAATCCTCAAATATAAACGCAATGTCAACAGGATTCATTGTTGTGAGTATGTCACGCAGGGTTGCATATTTTTTGTTTTTCAGCAGGGTTTCGATAGTTTCCTGCAAGGTTACGGTGGTGGTTTCCATCGAGAAGTCTCCTTTCTGTTATCTGTAATAAAAATAAATCAGAAGAAGCCCCCGGCAAGCCAACCGAATACCGCATACACTCCAGACTATAAATCTAAAGGTGAGCTGATACGGAAAAACTCTGTTCTGCGGTATATCGGCAAAATACTTCGCCCGGGAACAGAGCCTAAATTACCTTCGTTTTCCATTCAGTTCACCCCTTTTTAGTCTATTTGCATTAAATTACGCTACCTTATATTTTACACCCAAAATGCGGATTATGTCAATTTATTTTCGGCATTTTATTTGTAAATATTTTTAGAAAAACCGTCCCAAAAGCTTGGGACGGTTCAACTTTATTACAGATTATTTATTTTCGGAATTTGATGCAAGATAAGAAAGATGTGCATACTTCTTAGCAGCATTATTCTCAGCCTCAGCAAAGAGTTTTTCTGCCTTTTCAGGGTTGCTTCTTGCAAGTGCGTTGTAACGAACCTCGCCCATAATGAAATCTCTGTACGGCTGTGAAGGTGCCTTACAGTCAAGCTGGAACGGATTCTTACCCTGGTCTGCAAGTCTTGGGTCATATCTGAATATGTTCCAATAACCTGCCTCAACAGCCTTTTTCTCTTCAAGCTGGGCAATACCCATACCGCCCTTGATACCGTGGTTGATACACGGAGCGTAGCAGATGATGATTGAAGGGCCGTTGTACGACTCAGCCTCTTTAAATGCCTTGAGGCACTGTGCGGTATTTGCACCCATAGCAACCTGAGCAGTGTAAACATAGCCGTAGCTCATTGCAATGGCAGCAAGGTCTTTCTTTTTAGTTGTTTTACCGCCGGCGGCAAACTGTGCAATTGCACCAATCTGCGAAGCCTTTGATGCCTGACCGCCTGTGTTCGAGTAAACCTCGGTGTCGAACACTACGATATTAACATTTTTGCCCGATGCAATAACATGGTCAAGACCGCCAAAGCCGATGTCGTAAGCCCAGCCGTCACCGCCGAAGATCCACATTGACTTTTTAGCAAGGGATGCCTTCTCTGCGAGGGTTTTGTCAATAACCTCTTTTAGTTCGCCGTCTGCAGAGGTTGCCTCAAGTGCAGCAATAAGAGCGTCTGTTGCTTCTCTTGATGCAGCAGAATCCTCGATGGTTTCCTTATATTTAGCGACAGCTTCCTTAACAGCGTCGTCAGATGTAAGCTCGCTGATTTTATCAACATAACCGAGCAATCTGTCCTTGATAGCTGTCTGAGCGAGGGTCATACCCAGACCGAACTCGGCATTATCTTCAAACAGTGAGTTGTGCCATGCAGGGCCAAAGCCCTTTTTATTAACTGTATAAGGTGTTGCAGGAGCAGAACCACCCCAGATTGAAGAACAACCTGTTGCGTTGGCTATGAACATTCTGTCGCCGAAAAGCTGTGTTGCAAGCTTTGCATAAGGTGTTTCGCCACAACCTGCACAAGCACCCGAAAATTCAAGCAACGGCTGCTTAAACTGGGTTGACTTAACATTCTTGTCAGTTGCAATAGCAGGCTTATCAGATGTTGTGATAGCATAGTCAAACACTGCCTGCAGTGGACGCTGACTGTCGATTGGCTTCATTGCGAGTGCAGGGTTTTCAGGATTTCTGTTACCCATACAGGATTTTACACAGGCACCGCAACCGGTACAGTCAAGTGTTGAAACTGCCATAACAAACTTTGTACCGTCCTTAACGCCCTTCATATCGGCAGAAGGAGTGTTTGCAGGAGCTGCTGCAAGCTCTTCAGGAGTCATAGCAATAGGGCGGATAACAGCGTGAGGGCATACCATTGAACAGATATTACACTGAATACAAGCTGACGGATTCCACTCAGGCACATCAACTGCAATACCACGCTTTTCATAAGCGGCAGAACCCTGCGGAGCCTCGCCGTCTACATAATCAATAAATGCAGAAACAGGCAGCTTGTTACCCTTATAAGCGTTTACAGGATTGAGGATTTTGTTTACATACTTAACAACTTCTTCTCTGCCCTCTGTTACAATAACATCATTTGCCTCTTCAACACTGTTTGCCCAATCAGCAGGTACATCAACTTTTACAAAGCTCTCCATACCTTTGTCAATGGCGTTATGGTTCATATCAACAATAGCCTGACCCTTTTTGCTGTAAGACTTTGTGGCAGCGTCCTTGAGGTATTTTTTAGCGTCTTCAGAAGGAATAATGTCGGCAATTTTGAAGAAAGCGGACTGAAGGATTGTATTAATTCTTGTACCAAGACCAATCTCTTTACCAAGGCTGATACCGTCAATTGTATAGAAGTTTATGTTCTTCTCTGCGATCAACTTCTTCATCTTAGCAGGAAGTCTTTCGGAGAGCTCGTCGCCTTTCCAAGGGCAGTTAAGCAGGAACGAACCGCCGTCCTTGAGGTCCTCAACAATTTCGTACTTATCAACATACGAAGGGTTGTGGCAGGCTACGAAGTCAGCCTTAGAGATGTAGTAGGTTGACTTAATCGGCTTATTACCAAAACGAAGGTGAGATACGGTAAGACCGCCGGATTTTTTTGAATCATAAGCAAAATAACCCTGAGCATACATATCTGTATGGTCGCCGATAATTTTAATTGAGTTTTTATTTGCACCAACTGTACCGTCAGCACCAAGTCCCCAGAACTTACAGGATGTTGTGCCAACAGGTGTTGTATCAGGATTTTCAACAACAGGGAGAGAAAGATTTGTAACATCGTCAACAATGCCGATAGTGAATCTTCTCTTTGGAGAATCGGACTGTGCGTTTCTGTAAACAGCAACGATGTCGCCCGGAGTTGTATCCTTAGAACCAAGACCGTATCTGCCTGTGTAAACCGAAACATTTGCAAATTCGGAGGCATTGATAGCTGCAAGAACATCAAGATAGAGAGGCTCTCCGATAGAACCCGGCTCCTTTGTTCTGTCTAAAACAGAGATTGACTTAACTGTCTTAGGCAGCTCAGAAAGCAGATAATCCGCAACAAAAGGTCTGTAAAGGTGAACCTTAAGCAAACCGACCTTTTCGCCGGCAGCGTTGAGGTAGTCCACAACTTCCTCTGTACAGTCGCATATAGAACCCATAGCAACAATGATATGCTCTGCGTCCTCTGCACCGTAGTAATTAAACGGCTTGTAATTTGTGCCGAGCTTTTCGTTGACCTTGTTCATATAATTAACAACAACCTCAGGAACAGCGTCGTAATACTTGTTACAAGCCTCTCTTGCCTGGAAGAAAATGTCGTCGTTCTGTGCTGTACCACGAATATGCGGATGCTCAGGGTTAAGGGAACGGTTTCTGTAGGCTGCAACTGCGTCCCAGTCGAGCATATCAGCCAAATCCTCATAATCCCAGTATTCGATCTTCTGAATTTCGTGTGAAGTACGGAAACCGTCAAAAAAGTGCATAAAAGGCACTGAACCCTTTATTGCAGAAAGGTGGGCAACCGCTGCAAGGTCCATACACTCCTGAGGATTGTTTGAACACAGCATTGCGTAACCTGTCTGACGGCAAGCGTAAATATCAGAATGGTCACCAAAAATAGAAAGTGCGTGGCTTGTAAGTGCACGAGCCGAAACATGAATGACAGAAGGCAAAAGCTCGCCTGCCATTTTGTACATATTCGGAATCATCAGCAGTAAGCCCTGTGAAGCGGTGTAGGTTGTGGTAAGAGCACCCGCTGTTAAAGAGCCGTGAACAGCACCCGCTGCACCGCCCTCGCTCTGCATTTCAGTAACCTGAACTTCTCTGCCGAAAAGATTTTTTCTGCCGGCTGTCGCATACTTGTCAGTTTCATCAGCCATGGCAGATGATGGCGTGATCGGATAGATAGCAGCAACATCAGTAAACGCATATGAAACATGTGCGGTAGCACTGTTGCCATCCATCGTTTTCATTTTTCTTGCCATTGGAATTCCTCCTTAAAATTTTCAAAACTATAGTTATACAAAAAAACTGCCGCAAAACAAAGCTATGCCACGGCAAACTATATTTCATTATTATATTATCACTTTTATACAAAAAAGTAAAGTAAAAAAGTCTTTTTAGTTTGACAAAAATTTGCTTTTTGAGTAAGATTAGTATGGGTGTATGTAAGGCAACACCGCAATTGTTAATTTTTATTTCATTTGAAAGGATGTAAACGAAAAATGCCTGACGACACAAACGGCTCACGAAAACACCTTTTTCAGAAAATTTTCGGTACAAAAACCCCTAAACAAGAGGAAAACAAAGCCGAGGAACAGATTTTAAACCTTGTTGAGGAGGGTCGTGAAAAGGGCTACCTCAAAAGCCAGACAGAAAATATAATTGTTAATCTTTTTGATTTTGACGATACAACCGCTTCTGAAATTATGACCCACCGCAAGGAGATGACCGCTGTAGAGGACACCGAGGAACTCTCACGGATTGTTTCAACTGCAATAGAAAGCGGTTTTTCACGAATCCCGGTTTATCACGAATATATCGACAACATAGTCGGCGTTTTGTATGTTAAAGATTTGCTCAAATATGTATGCTCATCTGTACCCGACAATTTTCGCATTACCGACATAACACGAGAGGTTATGTTTGTTCCACGGAGCAAAAACATAAGCCAGCTTTTTACCGAAATGACCAAACAGCGTATTCAGCTTGCCATTGTTGTTGACGAGTACGGCGGAACAGAAGGTATAATCACTATGGAGGATATAATTGAGGACATTATGGGCAACATCCAGGATGAGTACGACAACGAAGACGAAGAGGTGACAAAGCTGTCAGAAAACAAGTTCACTGTTGACGGCTCTACTCCTCTTGACGACATAAATCAGCTTACCGGATTTGACTTTGATTCTACCGACTGTGAAACAATAGCGGGATACATACTTGAACGAACAGACTATGTTCCCTCGACAGGCGAACACCCTGTTGTAATCGAAAACGGCATAAAGCTCACCGTACTTCAGGTTGAGGACAGGCGTATAGCTAAAGTTTTGATTGAAAAAAACAAAAAAGATGAAAGCACCTAAAATATTTATCCCCAAATACAACAGTAAAAAGGCTGTACCAAAACAAAGCTCAGTTTTGGTACAGCCGAATTTTTTAGATTAATAATTAAACTTTTTCACAAACTGCATTGATGCCAACAGGCAGGTCTTCCTCTGCAGCAGAAATCAGCAGAGTAACCTTTGTTTCTGCTGTGTCAGCAAGTGAAGAAATCTTTTTTACAAAAGCTTCAAGACCGCTCAGACCGTCCGGGCAAATTTTAAAGATGCCGTCAACAAAAACATCTGTAACATCATAGTTACCTGCACAGATACCGCTGACAAATCCAAAGAGTGCGTCATAGCCCTCGATGTTGTACTGCTCAGTATCAACAAGTCTTGCCTTGTGGGTTACATCATAAGTGAGCTTTGTGCCCTTTTCTACAACAACAACATTGCCGTTTGAAGCTGCAACAGCCTCGTTTGCCAACTGAATTAACTTTTTAGTTTTGCCGGTACCCTTTTTACCTGTAAGTAAAGTTACCATTTAATAGTCCTCCTTTAAGGATAATTATTTTTTATCTTTTGCCGATAAAATCAGCTTAGTCTTGCCTCAAGGGCAGCCTTCTGGTCCTCATAACCCGGCTTGCCGAGGAGTGCAAACATATTCTTCTTGTAGGATTCTACACCCGGCTGGTTGAACGGATTTACACCAAGCAGATAACCGCTGATTGCACAAGCCTTCTCAAAGAAGTAAATGAGGTAGCCAAGCTCTGACTCTGTCATTTCTTCAACATCAAGCACAATGTTAGGCACACCGCCGTCGTTGTGAGCAAGGATTGTACCCTGGAACGCCTTTTTGTTTACAAAATCCATTGTCTTGCCGGAGAGGAAGTTAAGTCCGTCAACATTTTCAGGGTCAGTGCCAAGGGTTACTTCCCTTTGAACCTTGTTGAACTGAACAACAGTTTCAAACAATGTTCTTCTGCCCTCCTGAATATACTGTCCCATTGAGTGAAGGTCGGTTGAGAATACAACCGAAGCAGGGAAAATGCCCTTATTATCCTTGCCTTCGCTCTCGCCAAAGAGCTGCTTGAACCACTCATTCATAAGAGTGAACGCAGGCTCGTAAGCAACCAAAAGCTCAGTCTGGTAGCCCTTTCTGTAAAGAATATTGCGGAGTGCTGCGTATTTGTAGCAATCATTTGTGGACAAATCGTCATTGTCAAACTCTGCCTGAGCTTTTGCCGCACCCTGCATGAGAGCGTCAAGGTCACAGCCTGCAACAGCAATCGGAAGCAAGCCAACCGCAGTAAGTACAGAGAAGCGTCCGCCTACATCGTCAGGTACTACAAAAGTTTCGTAGCCCTCTTTTGTTGCAAGCTCTTTGAGGGTTCCCTTAGCTTTGTCTGTTGTACAGAAAATTCTCTCCTTAGCACCCTCCTTGCCGTACTTTTTCTCAAGCAGTTCACGCAGAACACGAAAAGCTATGGCAGGCTCGGTTGTTGTGCCGGACTTTGAAATCATATTGATAGAAACATCTTTGCCCTCGCAGATGTCCACAAGCTCAGAAAGAGCATTGCTGCTGATTGAGTTGCCTGTGAAGAAAATCTGCGGTGTATCTTTACAAAGAAGATTATAGTTAGGGGATTTTAAAAATTCAATTGCTGCTCTTGCACCAAGGTAAGAACCGCCGATGCCGATTACTATGAAAATGTCGCTGTTTTTCTTTACCTTTTCAGCGGCAGCTTTAATGCGTGCAAACTCCTCTTTATCATAGTCAGTAGGCAAGGTTAGCCAGCCGATAAAGTCGTTGCCGAGGCACTCGCCGTTATGCAAAGCACTGTGTGCCAATTTAACCTGCGGAGCAATAGCATCGTACTCGTGGTCGCTTACAAATCCTTTTAAATACTTGTCGTTAAGCTTAGTTGACATTCTGATATACGCCTCCTTATAATTCCCATACAGAATTATTACTCTGTTATTTTATGGATTGGCATTATTATACTATATTTTTCGTATTTTTGCAACCTAAAACTAACACTTTGCCGAAAGTATTTATAAAGAAATTAATTTGTCAAAAATATACTGCAACGAATTTTCAAATGTACATTCCTCCACCGCGTCTTTAGCCCTTACAATCACCCGCTGAACTTCTTTGTCGCCAAGTTTGTATGTAATTGAACCCACGGTTTGGTTCTTCTTTACAGGAGCGTCGAGGTTTTCGGGGATATTTACTTCAGTTGTAATTTCGTCGGTATTTGTTTTGTTGGTAAGGACGGTTTTTGGGGCGTCGGCAACAAGGGCAACTTTCTTTTCCATACCTTTATTAACGGGTACAGTGCCGGGTTTTACCTTTTTGGGAGTAATAACGCTGTAGTTGTTAAAGCCGTAGTCCAGCATTGTAGAAGCCGCCTTGAATCGCTCGGTGCCGGTGTCGCAGCCAAGGGCAACGGCAATCAGCTTCATACCGTTCCTTTCGGCTGTTGCTGAAATACAACAACCTGCGTCGTCGGTTGTTCCGGTTTTAAGCCCGGTTATTCCGTCATAAGATTTAAGAAGCTTATTTGTGTTGACAATCTGTGTTTCGCCGTTCCTGAGAAAATCCAGCCAAATGGAGGTATAGTCAAAAACTTTAGTGTGCTTAATAAGCTCAGCTGACATCAACGCAACATCATACGCACTTGAAATATGACCCTCCTCGTCAAGACCGTTGCAGTTTTTAAAGACAGTGTCCTTCATACCCAGCGACTTTGCACGCTTGTTCATTCTGCTGACAAAAGCGTCCTCACTGCCTTCGCTGTATTCAGCCAGGGCAACCGCCGCATCGTTTGCCGAGGCAACCAGCGTAGCTTTGAGCATATCGTCAACCGACATTTGCTCGCCTGTTTCAAGCCAAATATCAGACCCGCCCATTGAAGCACTGTGTTCCGAGGCAGTGACGGTATCGCTCAGGCTGATTTTACCGTTTTCAATATCTTCCATAATAAGCAAAACCGTCATAACCTTTGTTATTGAAGCTACGCAACGCTTTTCGTGGGCATTTTTTTCATACAAAACCTTAAAGCTGTCAGGCTCAACCAAAATAGCCGACGGAGCGTTTACATCGTCTTTACTCAGAGCAGAAGCACTGAACGGAAGTGAAAGCAATAGCATCACCACCGCAAGCATAACGGAAACTGTCCTTTTTATTACCATAAAAACACCTCTTTCATACTAAAAAGTATGAAAGAGCATTTGCTTTTATGATGCTGTCAGTCAACAAAATCTGCATTATAGGGATAAATTTCCTCGTAACTTTCAAGCTGTTCATCGTTCTTCGGGTCGGACGGAATCAGCCCGGTGCAGTCATTTGAAGAAATTGTGTTTAAATCGGGCATAGTTTCTTCAACATTGTACTTATCCCTGCGGTTTTTCTTTTTCATAATTATCACCCATAGATATTGTTCTCTTTGAAGATTAAAATATCATTAAAAATTTGACTTTATTAAAATTAAAATATATAATTATTTTTATGGAAAACACAACAAAAAACTGGATTTTAGAACTTGACGACGAAGATCTGGAGTTTATAAGGCGGTTTATACTTGTTTCAGGTTCACTGAAAGATATGTCAACGCTCTATCAGGTAACTTACCCGACAATTCGAACACGGCTTGACAAACTGATAGAAAAAATCCGTGACAACGGCAAATCCGCCGACGACCCATACATCTCGCTTATTAAAGCAATGACGCTTGAAGGAAAAATCGACTTTGGTACGGCACGGCTGTTAATTCAAGAATACAAGCACACAAGGGAGTAGTAATGGAAAATCAGATTATATGGATATTATTGGTGATTTTGGTATTTGTTCTCGGAGCAGTACAAATTGCACTGTCAAAAAGGTTTAAATTCATAAGTTTGATACTTCCGCTGGCAGTTTTTCTGACAGCAACAATTTCGACAGTAATCTACCTACTGCCTATTCAACGGGAAATGTACGAGCTGATTTTTTTATTTTCATTCAATTTGCCTACAATACTTTTGTTGATGATACATATAATAACCCGTTTATGGAAAAGGACAAAATCAAAATAATTAAGGGCTGAACCCAAACCAATTGGTTTGAGATTCAGCCCTTTTGCTTTATTACTTTGTATTGTCTGTAGCAGTTGTATTTTTTGACTTGGTTTCGGTGTCAAGCCCGGTATTGAGCATTGTTTTTTTAATCAAAACATACGAGCCGTCAGAGATTTTAAAACCTTTATAATCTTTATACTTGTTCTCGTCATATTCATCCTGCAAAACATAAATTATATTGGTTCTGTCAATGCTCTTAACATAGGTTGAAGAAAGTGCCTCTCTGAGGGTTTCTTCATCAATTGCACCGGCATAATTTTCTCTTATTGCTGCGTCAACCTCATACAGCTTGGTGAACATCTCCTGTTTTTCAGAAAGGTCGGTAACCTTGCTGTTAAAGGTGTGCATTGCATACACATACGCACCCGAAAAAGCCACTGCCGAGCACAAAGCTGCAACCGCAATTGTCACTCCCGGTGAAACACCTTTTTTTCGTTTTCTTCTCTCTCGTCTTGTTCTTACATCCATAATCAATACTCTGTTTTTAGGCAAATTAGCAAACTGCCCTTATTTTAATACTCCGACATTGGGTCATATCTTACGCCGTTGAGTCTGCACTCAAAGTGGAGGTGAGGACCGGTTGACCAACCTGTTGAGCCAACATAACCCAGCACCTGACCGGCACTTACCGTCTGCCCTGTAGTAACTACCGAGCGTGTAAGGTGAGCGTAAATTGTAGCCTTGCCGTTGCCGTGGTCTATCCAGACATAGTTTCCGTAACCGCCGCCACAGCCACAAGAACCAGCCTTGCCGTAGTTATGAGTACAAGAATTGTTCGATACTATAACAGTACCGCCGTCTGCCGCAACAACAGTAGAACCCATTATGCTTCCGTCTGAAATATCAATTGCACCGTGACCGTAAGAACCTCTGTCTTCACCAAAAACTGACGAAAGTGTGAAGTGCCCCGGGCAAGGCCACACATAATTGCCGGAACCTGTATTTGTGTATGAACCGCTGTTGCCGGAGCTTGTTCCACTGTTACTGCTTGAGCCACTATTACTGCTTGAGCTGCTATTGTCCGAATTTCCGCTATTGTTTGAAGTCCCCCTAGGGTTTGTATCGGTTGCGTCACCGCTGTTACTGTTTTTCTTCTCTTGTTCCTGCTGAGCTTTTGCCTGCTCTTCTGCTGCTTTTTTGGCGGCAGCCGCAGCCTTCTTTTGCTCCTCGGCAGCTTTCTTTTCGTAATACTCTGTAATTTCATCATCAAGAGCAGTCATCATACCGTTATTATCTTTGATGGTTTCTTCCTGCTCTTTGTTTCTGGTATAGAGAGTTTCAAGAACTTCACTGTTCTCATCAACAAGGTTCTGAAGTTCTTCCCTTTTGGTCTGAAGCTTTTCTTTCTCGCTTTCCTGTGATTTTTTTGACTTCTGCAGTTCGCTCTTTTCGGTTTTTACAGTAGTCATATCCGTTTGAATGTTTTTTATGAGTTTTTCATCATAATTACTTACATTGCGGACAAGCTCACATTTATCAAGAAAATCATCAAAGTTTTTTGCTCCCAAAATAATTTCAAGCGAGCTGACATCACCTGCCATATAAATAGTTTTTATTCTGCCACGCAAAGTGTTCATTCTGTTTTCAATATCAGAATTCAGCTTCTTGATTTTTTTGGTTTTTGAGTCAATACGCTTTGTCAGGGTGTCGATCTTCTCCTGACTGACAATAATCTCTTCATTTACAGTGTCAATTTTGCCCAGGAGAGATTCCTGATACTGCTCTTTCTTTTTTATGTCAGACTTTGTTTTTTCCAGTTCTTTCTGGTACTCTTCACTTTTCTTTTTCAGTTCGCTCTGCTTCTGTTCAAGTTCAGAAATACTGTCAGCAGCAGTTGCAACAGGTTGGGTAAAGTCGGACGCTACATAGATTGTTCCGACAATAACCGACAACAGCACAACTGCCGAAAGTACTCTTTTTAACATAAAAACACTCCTTTGTTACCAACCAAGTATGATTGAACCCTGCTTTTTGAGGTATTTGCCGATGCTGATAATACTGCCCAGTACGCCAACAAGCATACCCGCAAACACAAAAATGACAAAGAACGGCAACGCCAATGTTTGAAAATCTACCGCATTAAACGGAACCACATACTGAATTCCTTCAACTACCATGTCATAAGTAATCATCAATGCAAAGAACGAAAGCACACCCGAAACTATACCAATGAGCATACCCTCTATCAAAAACGGTATTCTTACAAAAAGGTCGGTTGCTCCGACTGATTTCATAATGCTTATCTCATAGCGTCTTGCATACATAGTTGTTCTGATAGTATTTGATATAATAAACATCGAAATCAATACCAACGCTGTAATTACACCAATAGAGAGCCATTGCACAACTTTTTTAAGGCTTGTGAGCCTGTCTGCAACATCCGACTGAGCCGACACCGTTGCAACACCCTCCACTACCTTTATTTCTTTAACAGTTTTGTCATATTTTGACAGATCTTTCATTGTGACCTTATAAGCGTCAGGCAAAGGGTTGCCCGAACCCTCCATTTCTGCAAAAACCTCATCACCCAGGACATCCTTATAAGATTGGATGGCTTCGTCTTTATCAAAAAAGCTTACATCTGTTATATTATTTATACTTTTTAGCTTTTCGCCTGCTTTAGCTACAACTGCGTCAGAGGCATTATCCTGCATAAAAACAGTGGTAACATTGCTGTCGCCTGCTTTGCGAACAACAGACTCTACATTTATTGACGCCATAACCGCAGCACCCGTAAGTACAAGGCACGACACAAGAACGCCAATGGAAGCTACGCTCATTATACGGTTTACCCAGGTGTTCCTTATGCCTTCCTTTATCAAATAGCTTATATTGCTGAGCTTCATTTTAACATTCCTCTAATAAAAACTTGCAATTAATGCAGTGAATCAATTACAGAATCAACCGCTGCATCCTTTTTACGCTTTTCTTCTTCTTTCAATAGCAATTCTTTCAGCTGAGCCGAGTCAAGTCTGACTGTATGAATCAAATCTTCCTTATCATCACTGCTGATTTCTTCAACCAGTCGGTCGATATTCTCAACCTTTTTTTCAACCTTGGATTTAGGCTTGTTTACAGCCTTGCTATCGTCTGCACTTTTATGCTCGTTTGCTGAATACTGAGCCTCAATAGCCTTGCGGACTTCTTCGAGATTTCTTGTAGCAAACTCTTCCTCGGCAGTCTGCTCCTGAACAATATCTCTTTTAAGAAGCGGGCTTAGCTCGTCATCAGGGATTTCCTGATCGTAAGAAGAAATCAGCGAAATATCCTCAATAGAGTTGGACTCTATCTTTGTATCATGAACAATTCTGCCCTTGTTTATCTCGATAACACGCCTGCCGAACTCTTTAACGAGGTCATGCTCATGAGTAACAACAATAATCGTTGTACCCTGCTTATTGATTTCGGATAGAAGGTCAATAATTTCGTGCGACATCTCAGGGTCAACATTACCCGTAGGCTCGTCGGCAATGATAATCTCAGGGTTATTTACCAGTGCTCTGGCAAGGGCGACCCTCTGCTGTTCACCGCCCGAAAGCTGACTTGGCTTGCTACGCATTTTACTGCCCAAACCGACAAGTTTAAGAATGTAAGGGACTCTGTCCTTGATTGCCTTGTTGTTTGCACCGACACAACGCATAGCAAATGCGACATTGTCGTAAACAGTCATCTTTTCTATAAGGCGAAAGTCCTGAAAAACTATTCCCATTTTTCTTCTGAGATACGGCACCTTACGGCGTTTAAGACGGCTCAGCTTTATTCCGTCAACCGTTACCTCGCCCTCTGTAATTTTTTCTTCGCTCATAATAAGTTTAAGAAAGGTACTCTTACCTGCTCCCGAAGAACCCACTATGAACACAAACTCGCCTCTGTTGATTTTCAGGCTGACATTGTACAATGCGTGAGTACCCGATGGATAAGACTTAGATACATTGCGAAATTCTATCATCTATATCTACTCCTGTGATATAATGTGTAAATTGCTAATAAACGGTAATTTGTTATGATTAGCACAACAGCCCGCCCCGTAATAATGTACAAAAAAGCAACAATCAAACCGCATTTTAAGATTCAATTCAACTTTTGCGTAATTATATGCAGGACGAGCAGATATTCTACATCAAATTCAAAGTAATGTCAATACCAAATTAGTATTTGGTAGGGTTAGCGGTCAAATATTTTTTGACCATAAGTGCAACCTTAAAGACGATTGCATCCTCAAATTCCCTCAAATCAAGACCCGTAAGCTTTTTAATCTTTTCAAGTCTGTAAACAAGGGTATTTCTGTGAACAAACAGCTTTCGGGAAGTTTCGCTCACATTTAGGTTATTCTCAAAGAATTTTTGAATTGTAAAGAGTGTTTCTTGATCAAGGCTGTCAATTGAACCGCGTTTGAAAACTTCTTTCAGGAACATTTCACAAAGAGTTGTAGGCAACTGATAAACAAGCCTTGCAATACCCAGATTGTCGTAGCAGACAATTGTCCTCTCTGTATCAAAAACCTTGCCGACCTCAAGTGCAACCTGAGCCTCTTTGAACGAATGTGCGAGGTTTTTAATGCCAACAACAATTGTACCTATGCCGACTGTGCAGTGTGTATAGAACTCTGACGACAGCGTGTCCACAATTGAGCCTGCGAGCTTTTCAAGATCTCTTTCGTCAATACCTTCTTTAAGTTCTTTTACAAGTGCAATTTCTGTTTCGTTTATGTTGATGATAAAATCCTTTGACTTGTCCGGAAACAAATTTTGAAGAATATCAAAAGCAGAAACCTCTGTTTTGTTTGAAATCCTGATGAGCATTACCGCGCGGGAAACCTCGGAGTTAAAGTGAAGTTCCCTTGCTTTAAGGTAAATATCACCCGGCAAAATGTTGTCAAGTATAACATTCTTTATAAAATTGCTTCTGTCGTATTTTTCGTCATAATACTGCTTAATTGAATTTAAAGAGATAGCCAGAAGCCCTGCATACCTTTGTGCAAGATCATCTGTACCCGAAACAAAAACCGCATACTCAGGACGCTGATTGTTGCCGAAAGATTTGTAAGTATAGCCATTAATAACATAAATTGTAGTCGAAGAGAGTGTATCAGCGTTGATGCTCTCGTTCACTTCACCGATTCTGCTGAGTTCCGAGCAAGCAATAACAACAGATGTTTCGTCAACAATACCAATGGTTCTGTCTATTGTATCCCTCATCTGATGTATTACACCCTGAAAGAGTCTGTTTGACATATTTATTTCCTCCTGATTTATCTTCATAAACGCTCATTGCCCTTGGGGCTTTTAAAAAACATTATAATAAACTAATCTCATATACATTTTACACAAAATCCCGCAAAAATGCAACCGTTATTTTAAAAATATTGGAAATAAGTATAATAAATTTATTGAAATTTTCTGTTTTTGAACAAAATTCGTACTATTCAACAAATATAAACAAGATTATTTATCAATTTTGCACAAATTAATTTTATTTTGTAAAAAGTACAAAAATCCCCCTGCAGCCGCAGGGGGACGGATAAACTAAAATCAGTTGGTGATTGTCTTTTCTGTTTCAGGGTCAAAGAGGTGAATCTTCTCTGTTTCAAAAGCAATCTTAATCTTGTCACCCGGTTGTGCTGTCGAAGTTGGAGCAACCCTTGCTGTAAGCGGAATACCCTCAACATTAACATAAAGGTAAATTTCTGCACCCATAAGCTCGGTAACATCAACATTAGCCTCAACAACGCTGTCGGAATACTGTGCAAGAAGGTCCGGCTCGTCATGAACATGCTCAGGGCGGATGCCGACTCTTACTGATCTGCCAACATATCTTTCAAGCTTGCCGCCGTCAGCCTTAGAAGCCGGCAGCTTAATGCTGTAGCCTGCAAACTTAACATAGAAGTCACCTGACTTTTTCTCAAGAGAAGCGTCCACAAAGTTCATCTGAGGTGAACCGATAAATCCTGCAACAAACTCGTTGCATGGCTTATCATAAAGATGCTGAGGAGTATCAACCTGCTGAATGAAGCCGTCCTTCATAACAACAATTCTGGTACCCATTGTCATAGCCTCTGTCTGGTCATGTGTAACATAAATAAATGTTGTGCCAAGACGCTGATAAAGTTTAGAAATCTCTGTTCTCATCTGAGCACGGAGCTTAGCGTCAAGGTTTGAAAGAGGTTCGTCAAGAAGGAATACCTTAGGGTCACGAACAATAGCACGACCAAGGGCAACACGCTGACGCTGACCACCCGAGAGAGCCTTTGGCTTTCTGTCAAGGTACTGCTCAATACCGAGGATTCTTGCTGCCTCCTGAACTCTTTCTTTAATTTCTTCTTTAGGAATCTTTCTGAGTTTTAGACCAAATGCCATGTTATCGTAAACAGTCATATGAGGATAAAGAGCATAGTTCTGGAAAACCATTGCTATATCTCTGTCCTTAGGTGCAACATCGTTTGCGAGCATATCGCCGATGTAAAGCTCACCCTTACTGATGTCCTCAAGACCTGCAATCATACGAAGTGTTGTGGACTTACCGCATCCGGACGGTCCAACAAGGATAATAAACTCCTTGTCTTCGATTTCCAGGTTAAAATCTGTAACAGCAGTAACATTGCCATCATAAATTTTGTAAATATGTCTTAAAGATACATTTGCCATACCAACTATAACCTCCCTGTATGTAAAGCAAAGTTTTTATTCTCCGAACTTTGCCGTAATAGTTGACTACTATAGAGTAGTATAACATCTTTTTCTTAATTTTACTAGCCTCATTTTTAACAGATTATTCATAGTTATTTTAGTTAAAAAGCCACCTATATAAAATTATCTATAAATTTTTGGGTAAATTTCACGAAAATATACCAACAATTTCATCCTCAGACATCAGTCGGCAATCACCCTCGCACAGTTCAGACGGCAAAACAAAACCGCCTATCTGCAACCTTTTAAGCTTTAGCACCTCAAGACCTTGTGTTATAAACATTTTTTTAACTTGATGGAATTTTCCCTCGCTGATAACAACCTCGGCAATACTCCTGTTATCTTGCACAGTAAGCTTGGCAGGCTTGCACAGCGTGCCGTCATTAAATTTTATTCCGTTTTTAAAGTTCACAATCATTTCGTCAGTAACATCTCCGCTGAGTACAGCCAGGTAGCGTTTGTTGACATGTTTTTTAGGTGAGAGAATACGGTGGGCAAAATCGCCGTCATCAGTGATAATCAACAAACCTGTTGTATCCTTGTCCAGCCTCCCCGCAGGAAAAAGGTCTTTTCGCTTTAAATTATCGGGCAAAATATCAATGACTGTTCGTTCGGATTTATCCTCGGTGGCAGAAATCACCCCTGCAGGCTTATTCATTACAATATAAATGTTTTTCATGTAGCTGATTTTTTTGCCATTGACAAAAATCACATCTTTTTCGGGAATTACCTTTGCATTAGGTTTTTTAACCGCAATATCATTCACCTTCACACTGCCGTTTTTAACAAGCTGTTGAACTTCTCGCCTTGTGCCTACACCCTGGGACACAAGAAATTTATCAATCCTCATATAAACCTCAATCAATTACCGACTTAAAATCATCACCGTAAACTCCCGTGCATTTGTGGCACGCAACAACCTTGTTGCGATAGCACAGCACCGAAACATAAATATCGTCATTGGTTTTATAAACAAAACGGCTGACGGTTTTTCCCTTGTAGCCGTCAAGGTCAAGTCCGACTTTTTTCTGAATTTTATTGTAGCGTTCGTACACCTCATTAAATTCTGTCGGAATACGCACGGTGTCAACTGTAACCACCTTGCCCAACAGTCCGAAAGTATTAAGAAAATTCTGCTTATCCTCATCGGTACGAAACGCAAGCGAATATGTACCCACACCGTCACACTCGGCATGGTCAGGCTGAATATGCGAAGTAATGCCAACTGCCACCCCTATAAGCACAGCACCAAGCAAAATGACAGCAAAAGTTTTTTTCGGTTTTTTTATCTTTGATTTTAAAGTAAGCACAAACATTTTACCGCACCTCCAAAACATCCATACATAATAGTATGCAAAGAAGCACGGTAAAAGAACATTAGTTTAGAAAAACACTGATTAATCCGTCAGTTGTCAATCTTTGAATCTGCTTTGTTCTGAAATTTTTCGCTGTAAACAGAAACTCTGGTGTGGGTTCCCCTGGCTATTTCGCCGTCATTATCATAGGCAATCACATCAAACTCAAAGGTTCTGCCGATATTTCTTTTCAGCTTGCTGACTGCCCGCACAACCGCACCTAACGGAGTAGGACTGAGGTGATTAACAGTAACATTTGTGCCGACGGTGGTCATATCATCACTCAACAAGGTCTGTGCCAATTTTGCAGAGGCTTCCTCCACCATAGCAATAACAACGGGAGTAGCCAAAACACGCAGACTGCCTGAACCAACGCTGACGGCAAGCATATCCTCGGTAACTTTTCTTTCAATTTCAAATTTTTCCATTTTATCACTCTCCAAGTTGTATAATTAATAAATCTATGCTATAATGATACATCATAAAAAGGAATTTATCAACTAAAGGAGAAATAAAAATATGAAATTAGGCATAGTAGGCTTGCCAAATGTTGGCAAAAGCACACTTTTTAATGCAATAACAAACGCAGGGGCACAGAGTGCAAACTATCCGTTTTGCACAATTGAGCCGAATGTCGGCGTGGTAGCCGTACCTGACAAAAGGCTTGACAAACTTGCAGAAATGTACGACCCTGACAAATACACTCCTGCAACTATTGAATTTGTTGACATTGCAGGTCTTGTAAAGGGTGCCTCAAAGGGTGAGGGGCTTGGCAATAAATTCCTATCAAACATTCGTGAATGTGACGCCATAGTACATGTTGTAAGATGTTTTGAGAATGATGATATTATCCATGTTGACGGCTCGGTTGACGCCTCAAGAGATATTGAAACCATCAATCTTGAGCTTATTCTCTCTGACGCTGAAATGGTCACAAGAAAGCTCGACAGACTCAAAAAGGCACTCAAGGGCGACAAAAGCCTGCAAGTGCAAATTGATTTTTTTGAAAAAGTTCTTGAAACGCTCAACGAGGGTAAATCCGCAAGAACAATTGAAACAACCGAGGACGAAGACGAGTGGTTAAAGGATGTTGCACTGCTGACAACAAAGCCGATTATATATGCTGCAAATATGAGCGAGGACGACTTCACCAACGGCATTGACACAAACCCAATGCTGCAAAGCGTAAAGCAGATTGCCGCCGAGGAAAACGCTGCGGTACTGCCGATTTGTGCTCAGATTGAAATGGACATTGTCGATATGGACAAAGAAGAAAAAGAAATGTTCCTTTCTGACCTTGGGCTGGAAGAAAGCGGGCTTGACCGCCTTATCAAGGAGTGCTACTCACTGCTGGGGTTAATTTCGTACCTTACCGCAGGCAAACCCGAAGTCAGGGCATGGACAATTAAAGAGGGCACAAAGGCACCGCAGGCAGCGGGCAAAATTCACACCGATTTTGAAAAGGGATTTATCAGAGCCGAGGTTGTGCATTTTGACGACCTTATTGCAAACGGCGGAATGACCGCTTGTAAAGAAAAGGGGCTTGTACGCTCCGAGGGTAAGGAATATGTAATGCAGGACGGCGATGTTGTTCTGTTCAGATTTAATGTTTAATTTTTTAATATCACACATAAAATACAGACGGACAGTGCTTGCTGTCCGTCTGTATTTTTGTTTAGAAACATAAATTAGTTTCATACACATTTATTTACTTTACTGTAACAGTTATACCGTTTTTATTATAAGAACCCTCGATATATCCGATAGGGCATATTCTATATGCAGAAACCGTATAGGTGTACTTTTCGCCCGATTTAACATTTGTGTCGGTAAAACTTGTTTCTTTTGCAGATAGAATATCGTAAATCAGCTTGTATGTACCATCAGAATCCTTACGATATACATAATATCCCGAAGCACCGCTCACGCTGTCCCATGTTATAACCGCAGTTGCTTTCTTACTGCTGACTGCTGTTTTAAGCGTAGGGGTAATCGGCACGGCTTTACACTTAACCTGCTTGCTGTCAAAACTACCATATTCGACCTTGCCAACCTTTACATAAGCTGTTGCATAGTATATGTAGTTTGCACCGCATTCGACTGTATCCTTGTAAGAGAGCGTGCTTGCGGAAGTTATATCTTTAACAAGTTTGAAAGTTCCGCCTTCTACCTTACGGTAAATTTTATAGCCGTCTGCACCTCCGCTCTTTTTCCACTTAAGCTGAATTTTATTGTAGGTTGATGATTCCGCTGTCAGTGACGGAGTGTCAGGTATGGTTGTAACCGAAACGCCTGTTTTGTTGTAATAGCCGTATTTTTTTGACTTATTGATTGTTTTATAACCTCTGACTGTGTAGTCATACTTTACTCCGCAGGAAACAGTTTTGTCAGTGTAGGTTAATGTACCGTTACCTGATAAGGTAGCAATAGCCGTCCACTTTTTGCTGCCCGACAGCTTTCTGTAAACACGGTAACCGCTGGCACCGCCGGATTTTTGCCAATTTACGGAAACTATGTTATACTTTACAGATTTAACGCTTGTAATCTTTGGAGTGACTGTAAGAGGAGTACCCGAAACACCGGCTTTGATGTAATCGCTCCAATAGGTACTCTTACCCTCGGTTCTGAATGCACGCAGGGTATATTTGTACTCTGTACCTGTAATAAGGTTTGTATGGCTGCAACTGGTCAGCTCGCCGTTGGCAAAGGTACCGAGTTCTGACCACGACTTATCGCTGGCTTTTTTGTAATAAATTCTGTAACCGCTTGCACCCTTAACCTTGTTCCAAAAAATATCCAAAGTTTTGTAGTTGCTGCTGCTGACTTTCAACTTTGGTTTTGAAAGCTGAGCCGTTACCGAAACACCGCTGTAATTATCGCTGTAATATTCAACTCCGTTTACAGTGCGGTACGCTTTAACAGTGTAAGAGTATTTTTTTCCGCAGGAAACATTTGTATCCTTGTAGGTTATGTTGCTTTTTCCTATAACACGGTTTAGCACTGAGTATTGCTTATCTGTCGAAAGTTTGCGGTAAACCACATAACCGGTTGAACCGCTGACCTCTCCCCATTTAAAATTGATTTCGTTATACTCACTGCTTGTTGCACTTACAAGCTTTGGAGTAGCAGGGTAAGCATGAGCAGTAACAAAGTTTTTGCATGCACTGTACATTGTGAGCCCGTTCTTTGAGCATAAAGCACACACCGCATACTCGTAATTAACCCCTGTGGTAACAGTATTGTCTGAATAAGTCAAGGTTTTGCTATTCAGTCGGGCAATCACGCTGTAGTTACCCGTTGTTCTTCTGTAAACAATGTAACCTGTTGCATCCTTAACACTGCTCCACTCGACTTTGATTGTTTTATAATTAACACTTTTGGCTTTGAGGTTTTTCGGATCGGCAGGATTGGTGTAACCTATTTTTGCGGCACTTGCGTAGCCTGCGTAGTTTTTACCGCTGCGTGTTCTGTAGGCTTTAACCTTGTAATAATATTTAACACAACATTTAAGACCGCTGTCGGTGTAACTTACATTGCCGTTGCCACTGACTGTCCCTATCTTTGTATAGGAAGTATCCGAGCTTGTTCTGCGGTAAACAATGTAACCGTTTGCACCGTTTACCTTTTTCCATGTCAACTTAAGTTTATCGCTTTGTGTGCTTTTATAAGATGATATTACCGGAGCTTTTGTATAAGACTTACCCGTTATACCCGTTTTGTCATAAGCACCGTAATAATTTTTATCGTTTACAGTTTTGTATGCCCTTACCATGTAAGTGTACTCTTCGCCCACAAGGGTTGAAGCATCAGTTGTGCTGAGAGTATTTACACCGCTGACTTCGGCTATCTTTTTGTAACTGCTCTCAGTTGAAGATTTTCTGTATATTGCATAACCGTCAACATCGGCAACCTTGTTCCAAGAAATTTTAATTTTGTTAAAGTCCTCACTGCTTGTACTCTTTAAAGTGGTCAAAGCAGGAACCGGGGTAATTGAAACACCTGTCTTGTTCCACACACCAAGCTTAGAGGTCAGTTTGTCAAAAGCACGCACGGTGTAGGTATATTGCGTACCGCAGTCAACCGTTTTGTCGGTGTAAGACAGTGCCGTAGTTTTCTTCGACACTATAGTCCATGAAGTATCGCCCTTTTTCTTGCGGTAAACTCTGTATGCTTCACAGTCATCTACCTTAGCCCAAGTGAGTTTAACGGTTTTGTGGTCAACACTGGTGATGGTTTTAAGCTTAGGTGCCGAATGTGAAAGCGTTATGTCAAGTCCTGTTTTGTCATAACCAATATATTTATTGGTAGAATTTACGGTGTAATATCCCCTTACAGTGTACTCGTATTCCTTTGAATAGCTTACATTTTTATCAGTATAAGAGCGAATGCCCTCGCCCGGAACAGCCTTTATATTTGCAATACGCTTGCCGGTCCATGAGGTTTCGCCCTTTTCACGCCTATAGACAACATAGTTTTGACACGAGCCGTTAGGGTACCAGTTTATTTTAATATACTTACCGGACACCTGCTCAGCCGATTTTAACTTTAAAGTGTCGTTATGATAGTACACAACAAAGTAATCCGGATAATATGAGGTCTGAGAAAGTTTTTGCAGGGCAACATTTTTATAATATTCTTCAGCCGTGCTGTACCTTGTGGTACCGTCGGAGGTGTTGGTGGAGTTGTTTATGACAATTTCGCCCGCAGCGATTGTCGCCTGGCGGTCAACCTGAACATAGTGAGTATTGCCGTATGTACCGGTTACCTTCAGCAACAGGTGATACTGCCTTGATGTATTGTTAAAAAAGCTCATTGCGGTATTGTAGAAAGTACCAACAGGGTAGTACTGGTAACTGTAGCAAGTCATACCGAACTTTTCACCGAGGGTTGACCAGTATATGCCAACATCGCCTATTCCTTTTGAAGGCGAGCCGTACTTAGTCATCAAGGTGCCGGGGGTGGTTTTCTCAGGGTCGGCAACACCTGCCTCTACAAACATCTTAGCCATAGCCACGGTGCTGCATCCGTATTTATTCATCCAATCGGTTTCCCAGGCATCGGACGGCTTAGTGTTATGCCATGGGTACTGGTCCTGACTCCACGCACGGTAATACTTGTAACCATTTTTAGTAATCATATTCGATGCGTCAAAACCTGCGGCGGCACTGTATGAAGCAGAAAAAACCGCTGACAAAATTATGACTAGCACTGAAAGTGATAAAGGTAACGAAATCTTTTTAATTTTATTCACAAACAGCCTCCAAATTACAAAACTCTATCAATTTATACATTCATTCTATAGCATTATAACATTGTTGTAATTTATTTGCAACTGTTTTATAATTCAAATTTTTATTTTTACATATTTAACAATAGTATGTTAAATATCGTTAAAAAAACATCAAAGGCTCACCAATAAGTGAGCCTTTGTATCAATCCGAATCCAGTTTGAGCACCGCCATAAACGCCTCCTGCGGAACCTCTACAGAGCCCAGCTGTCTCATACGCTTTTTACCCTCTTTTTGTTTTTCGAGGAGTTTTTTCTTTCGGGTAATATCACCGCCGTAGCACTTTGCAAGCACATCCTTACGCATAGCCTTGACGGTTTCTCTTGCAATAATCTTACCGCCTATGCAAGCCTGAATAGGCACCTCAAAAAGCTGTCTTGGGATTTTTTCCTTTAGCTTTTCAGCCATTTTTCTTGCCCTGCTGTAAGCCTTATCCGCATGGATAATAAACGAAAGTGCGTCAATAACCTCGCCGTTGAGCATAATATCGAGCTTTACCAGCTTGCTTTCGGCATAATCCCTGAGTTCATAGTCAAATGAGGCATAGCCCCTTGTACGGCTTTTGAGAGTATCAAAGAAGTCGTAGATTATTTCGGCAAGAGGCATATTGTAGTGGATGTCCACACGGTCTGAATCAATATAATCCATACCTACAAACACACCTCGCCTGTCCTGACAAAGTTCCATAATATTGCCTACATACTCAGACGGAGAGTAAATATGTGCGTCCGTCATAGGTTCCTCAGCCTTTGCTATAAGTGCCGGGTCAGGGTAATTTGTAGGGTTGTCTATCATTTCAACGGTGCCGTCGGTTTTTGTAATGCGATAAATTACGGAAGGAGCGGTTGTGATAAGGTCAAGATTATATTCACGCTCAAGCCTCTCCTGAATAATCTCCATATGCAAAAGTCCGAGAAAACCGCAGCGGAAGCCAAAGCCCAGTGCCACAGATGTTTCCGCATCAAAAGTCAGCGAAGCGTCGTTAAGCTTGAGTTTTTCGAGTGCGTCACGCAAGTCGCCGTATCTTGCACCGTCAGCAGGATAAATACCGCAGAAAACCATCGACTGAGCCTCACGGTAGCCCGGCAAAGGTTCCTCGGCAGGGTTTTCAACCAAAGTTACGGTGTCGCCCACCTGTGCGTCCCTTAGGCTTTTGATAGAAGCGGCAATGTAGCCGACCTCACCTGCGTAAAGACCGTCCCTCGGTTCAAGTGAAGTCGCACGCATATAGCCACATTCTACGACCTGAAACTGACTTCCCGTTGCCATAAGCTTAAATTCATCGCCGGGGTGAATTTGCCCTTCTTTTACTCTTACATATATAATTACGCCCTTATAGCTGTCGTAGTAGCTGTCAAAAATCAAAGCACGCAGAGGGTCGTCATAATTGCCCTGAGGAGCAGGCACATCCGTTACGATATGCTCCATAACATCGTGAATATTAAGACCTGTTTTTGCCGAAACACAAGGACAGCCCTCGGCAGGGATTCCGATAATATCCTCAATCTCTTTTATAACACGCTCGGGGTCGGCACTTGGCAGGTCAACCTTGTTGACAACCGGCACAATCTCAAGACCGCCGTCAACCGCAAGGTAAGTGTTGGCAAGTGTCTGAGCCTCAATGCCTTGGCTTGCGTCAACCACAAGCACCGCACCCTCGCAGGCTGCAAGCGAGCGTGAAACCTCGTAGTTAAAGTCAACATGCCCGGGGGTATCTATCAAATTAAACTGATAAGTTTCGCCGTCGTCAGCCTTATAAAGCAGAGTAACCGCATGAGCCTTGATTGTGATACCGCGTTCACGCTCAAGCTCCATATCGTCAAGAATCTGATCCTCCATTTCTCGCTTTGCCACGGATTCCGTCTGCTCCAGAATTCTGTCGGCAAGGGTGGATTTGCCGTGGTCGATATGAGCTATAATACTGAAATTTCTTATTTTATCCTGTGGAAAAATCATATAATCACCTGTTAATTTTCTTGTTGCACTCTATTATAACACAATAAAAATTGCCCGACAAGTGCCAGGCAATCATAAATTGTAATTATTTACTTTGCAACAGTTTGTTTACTGTTTGCCGGGGCGGATTTATCCTTATAACGGTTTTCAAGCTCTTCTCTTGCAACCGCCAGCATAAGCTTAATTCTGTTCTCCTGATTAACCCTCGGAGCACCCGGGTCGTAGTCGATAGCAACGATATTTGCCTTAGGGTTGATTTCTTTGATTTTTCTAACCATACCCTTGCCGTTGATGTGGTTTGGCAAACAGCCGAACGGCTGTGTACAAACTATGTTTTCAAAGCCTGTTTCGGCAAGCTCGAGCATTTCGGCTGTGAGCAGCCAACCCTCGCCCATCTTTGAGCCAAAGCCGATTACACCGTCGATAAGGCTCTTTGTGTGTGCGTATTTTGAAGGTGGCTGAAAACCGTACTTTGAGGTTGCGGCTATCATCAAATCCTCTGTTTTTGAAACATAGTTGAGCAAAAACTCGCAAACCTTTCTTTTTGCGGTGCTTCCGCCGTATAGCTTAATATCTTCAATTCGGTTATCAATCTTGAATGCCGCAAAGCCCATAACACCCGGCAGGCAGATTTCACAACCCTGATCAAACAAAAACTGCTCCAAATCGTTATTGCCAAGGCGGGCATACTTTACATAAATTTCGCCTACAACGCCTACACGGATTTTCTTCTCGTTTGTTCTTTCAATCTGAGCAAACTCGGAACACATCTTGTCGAGTATGCCTTCCATCTCTTTAAAGCGGTAGCTCTTGCCCTCGTTAAAGTCTTTGGCAAGCCCTGTCTGCCATTTAAGAACAAGCTTTTCGGATTCACCCTTGTTAACCTCATAAGGCTTTGTTTGGTTACGCAGTGTCATAAGCACATCGCCGTAAACAAGCCCTGCGATAACACGCCTGATAAGCCGGAGCGAAATTTTAAAGCCGGGGTTTTTCTCAAGACCCGAAAGGTTGAGCGAAATTACCGGAATCTGCTCCAAACCGGCTTTTTTAAGACCTTTTCGCAAAAGGTGAATGTAGTTTGAAGCACGGCAGCCGCCGCCTGTTTGAGTAATCATAAGAGCGGTTTTGTTCAAATCGTACTTTCCGCTCTCAAGAGCGTTAATAAGCTGACCGATAACGAGCAGTGCAGGGTAGCAGGTGTCGTTATGTACATATTTAAGCCCTGTCTGTGCAATATCGGGCCCGTCGGTGTCGAGCAGTTCTACATTATAACCCTCGTGACGGAAAGCGTCCATCAAAATGCCAAAATGCACAGGCATCATCATAGGTACGAGGATTTTGTAGCCCTCGTCGTTCATTTCTTTTGTATATATAAGGCGACCGTCTTTATCGTAAACAAGCTCTGCCATAGAGCAAACCTCCTTATCTCAAAAATATTATCTGCCAATGGCGGCAAGCAGTGAGCGTATGCGGATTTTAACCGCACCCAGGTTGGTAATCTCGTCAATTTTAACCTGAGTGTAAATTTTGCCGCTCTGTTCGAGAATATCACGAACTTCGTCTGTTGTGATAGCGTCAACACCGCAGCCAAACGACACAAGCTGAACAAGCTCCATATCCTTTCTTGTGCTGACATATCTTGCGGCAGCATAAAGTCTGCTGTGGTATGTCCACTGATTGAGAACGCCGACTTTGAACTTTTCAACCCGGTCAGAAACACAGTCCTCCGAAACCACAGCAACCCCAAAGGACGCTATCATTTTGCTGATACCGTGGTTAATCTCAGGGTCAACATGGTAAGGGCGACCCGACAGCACGATAATCTCCTTATTTTCAAGCTCTGCCTTTGTGATAATTTCGTTGCCGTGCCGGCGAATATCTTCAAAGTAGCGGTTGTACTCCTCATAGGCATTCTTAGCCGCATTTTTTACTTCTTTAAGAGTAATATCCGGGAAGTACTTAATCAGTGCGGTGTGCATTTTTTTAGGAAAGTCCTTTGGGCGGTGAATACCCACATAATCCTTAATAAAGGTTACATTGCGTATATCCCTCATATTATTATAGATAACCTCAGGGTAGTAGGCTACAACAGGGCAGTTGTAGTGGTTGTCGCCGAGGTTTTCGTTCAGATTATACGACATACACGGGTAAAAGATTTTGTCAACACCCATATCAATGAGTGCCTTCATATGACCGTGCATAAGTTTTGCAGGGAAGCAAACCGTGTCGCTCGGGATTGTCTGCTGACCTTTTTGGTAGAGTTTTCTTGACGAAAACGGAGAGCGAACAACCTTGAATTTAAGCTCTGTAAAGAACCTGTGCCAAAACGGCAGCAATTCATACATATTAAGCCCCATTGGTATGCCGATTGTACCCCTGCTACCCTCAACAGGCTTGTATGAGGCAAGCTTTTTCAGCTTATACTCATAGATATTCATACTCTCGTCAGGGTTTTTCTTTGTGATAGGGCGTTCGCACCTGTTGCCTCCGATAAACTTTCTGCCGTCGGCAAAAGTATTAACTGTAAGACGGCAGTTGTTACTGCACATTCCGCAGTTGACAACCTTAATTTTATGAACAAAATCCTTAAGCCGGTCTTTGGTGATGATTGTACTTTTTTCGTCGCTGTTTTTTGCACGGCTTTTAGCGTAGAGAGCCGCACCGTAGGCACCCATCAAGCCCGAAATTGTCGGGCGGACAACATCAACACCCATCTCCTGCTCAAAGGCACGAAGTACGGCATCGTTCAGGAAGGTACCACCCTGAACAACGACTTTTTTGCCAAGCTCCTCAGGACCCGAAGCACGGATAACCTTATAGAGTGCGTTTTTAACAACCGAAAGCGAAAGTCCGCCCGAAATATCCTCAATGGTTGCACCGTCTTTTTGAGCCTGTTTTACCGAAGAATTCATAAACACGGTACATCTTGAGCCAAGGTCAACAGGGTGTTTGCCGTAAATGCCGAGTGTTGCAAAATCCTGGATCGAGTAACCCAATGCGTTTGCAAATGTCTGCAAAAACGAACCGCAGCCCGATGAGCAAGCCTCGTTCAAAAAGATGTTGTCAATAGCACCGTTGTGAACCTTAAAGCACTTAATATCCTGACCGCCGATGTCGATAACAAACTCAACATCAGGCATAAAACTTCTGGCGGCGGTAAAGTGTGCCACGGTTTCTACGATACCGTAATCAACACAAAATGCGTTCTTGATAATATCCTCTCCGTAACCTGTTACAGCCGAGGATTTTATATCTATGTCGGGCTTAACCTCGTAAAGCTCCTCAAGAAAATTTTTAATAATAGGAACAGGGTTACCGCTGTTAGGCAAATATTTGGAGTAGAGCAGTTCGCCGTTTTCGCCCATAACAACAGCCTTTACGGTTGTTGAGCCTGCGTCCATACCGATGTAGCACTTGCCGTTATAGTCGTGAATATCAACCTCGTTTACGGTTGCTCTTGAGTGCCTTTCTTTAAAAGACTCATACTCAGCCTCGTTTTTAAACAACGGCGGGTTAAAGGCAAAATTGCCCGAGCCGGTATAATTGCTGACTTTATTTATAATTTCGTCAAAATCAATGGTACTGTCGGCACACAGAGCTGCACCAAACGCCACATAGTATAGCGAATTTTCGGGGCAGATACCTGTTGTTTTAAGCTCCTCGTCAAAAGCCTTACGCAGTTCACCCATAAAGGTGAGCGGCCCGCCGAGGTACACAACCTTGCCCTCGATTTCTCTGCCCTGTGCAAGACCGGCTACCGTCTGGTTTACAACCGCACGGAAAATGCTCTGGGCGATGTCGGCTTTTCTTGCACCCTGATTTAAAAGAGGCTGAATGTCGGTTTTTGCAAATACACCGCAGCGTGAAGCGATGGTGTAGGTTTTTTCGTAGCCTTTGGCAAGGTCGTTCATTTCTTCAAGCGGAACATTAAGGAGTGTTGCCATCTGGTCAATAAATGCACCTGTACCGCCTGCACAGGTACCGTTCATCCTTACTTCCATACCGCCTGAGAGGAAGAGTATTTTTGCGTCCTCACCGCCAAGCTCGATGATTACATCGGTGCCGGGGATAAATGTATTGGCAGCCACACGGGTTGCATAAACTTCCTGAACAAACGAAAGACCGCACTGCTCGGCAACACCCATACCTGCCGAGCCGGACAGGGCAACCAGGGCGTTTTCAACACCTTTGATTTTGCCTCTGACACGGGCGAGCATCTCGCCGATTTTTTCGGTAATACGGCTGTAGTGCCTTTCGTATGTACTGTAAAGCAATTTGTTATTTTCATCAAGCACAACACACTTGATTGTGGTTGAGCCTATGTCAAGTCCCAATCTCATAAATAACTCCTAAATGAACTCTGCGACAATGCCGTTTTGGTATTGCCTTTATAAAAAATCCTATTTTTAAAATTATCCAATCTTATATATTGTATGACATTTGAGCAAAGATATAATTCTAAAAAAGAATTATATCATAACTTGCTCACTATTTCACATTCTATCAACAACCGTAATTTTTTTCAATGTACAAATTGTGTAAAATGAGTATAAATTTTGGTGTTTTCTTTTATAAATAAAGACCTGTTCGGCAATTGAACAGGTCTAGGTTTTAAAAAGCTTATAAATTTTTAGTTCGGAAGATTTTACAATCCCAAGCCCAAGGAAGGTTTCGTCTGCAGATTTAACACGAAAAATTTCACCCTCCGACGGACTAAGCCTTTGCAGTGCAGTACGCTGAGTATCAAGCGAACCGCCGTTTGAAAACCGCCTTGACTGTGCCTCCGAGATTTTGACATACCTGTAATTCATAAACAAACTTTCGGTACTTTTTATTACAGACGAAAAGTCTGTCATTTCCCTTGCACTTTGTAAATCTACAGCGTCACTAAGGGTGTATCCGCAGGCCGAGGTACGCACAAGCGATGTCATAACCGCATAGGTACCCAAGGCTTCGCCCAAATCATCAATAATTGTGCGTATATAAGTGCCTTTACTGCAGTTTACTTCAATTTTTCCGCTTTGAGTGCCTTTATCAAATTCGAGCAGTTGAATTGAATATACGGTAACAGCACGCTGTTTGCGTTCAACCGTTTTGCCCTGACGGGCAAGGTCATAAAGGCGTTTTCCGTCAACCTGCACCGCCGAATACATTGGCGGAGTCTGCAAAATTTCGCCCTTGAACTTCTCCAGGTTTTCAACAATTTTTTCTTCTGTTGTGGAAAGATTGCTTTTGGCAACAGGCTTCCCCCATATATCGAGCGTATCGGTTTTTGTGCCGAGTTTAAAGCCTGCTATGTAACCTTTGTCGTGATTTTGGATTAAGTCCTGTGCCTTTGTAGCATTGCCCAAAACAAGCGGAAGTACACCGGTTGCGTTGGGGTCAAGCGTGCCAAGATGCCCGATTTTACGCTGACCTGTTGCCCTACGCATAACTGCCACAACATCAAAGGAGGTAAAATCCATCGGCTTATTTATAACAATTATACCGTTCATTTAAGCACTTCTTCCGCAGCGGCAACCAATCTGCTCCTTACTTCGTCAAGGCTTCCATCAACGGCACAGCCCGATGCCGCCCTGTGACCGCCGCCGCCGAAACGCTTGCAGAACTCGCAAGCGTCCGTTTCGCCGTTTGTTCTAACAGAAATTTTGAAAGTTCCGCCCTGCTTTTCCCTCATAGTGATGCCTATTAAGACGCCCTCTATCTGACGGGGAATAGATGCAAGCCCCTCCGTTTCATCGTCGCCGAGTCCGAGCTTGCTCTGCATTTCAAGCGTTGTGTAAATTACGGCACACTTGCCGTTGCAGAAAAACTCCAGTGTATCGTAAACCATACGCTCAAGGCGGAGCTTTGCCCTTGACTTTGTTTCAAACATAGCTTTGTTTATCTGCTCAAAATCACAGCCGATTTCCATAAGCTCGGCGGCAATTTTGTGGGTTTCAGGCGTAGTATTTGTGTACATAAAACAGCCTGTATCGGTGCTGATGCCGGTGTAAAGGCAGTCTGCGATTTCCTTTGTAAAATTAACCTTCATCTCTTTGAGCAACGCAAAGATAATTTCGGCAGCTGCAGCGGCTTCGCCGTCAACATACCGTTCGTCTGCAGTGACAGAGTTGCTTATGTGGTGGTCAATGCAGAGATTTATTCTGCCTATATATTTATCCTCATTTTCACCCAGCATAGAGTTTGCCGCAACATCTACGGAAACAATGTTATCAGCTTTAAAGTCCTGCTGTTTTACACCGTTTAAAAGGTAATTAAACTTATCCGCAGGTTTGCCGGCTAGTATTACCCTTGCAGACTTGCCGAGCGACTGCAAACCAAGGCAAAGTGCATAAGCCGAGCCGAGGGTGTCGCCGTCGGGATAATGGTGAGTGAGAATTTCTATATTATCCATTTTCAGGAGGATTGCCGATACATCGCTAAGCTTCATCATTTTCTTCTTCCTCGTCAAAATCCGTGATTTCAAGCCCGTTAAGAATACGGTTGATATTCGCACTGTACTCCACACTGTCGGTAGCTTTAAAAATAAGCTCAGGGGTGTGTCTGAGGTGAAGGCTCCTGCCAAGCTCTCTGCGGATAAATCCCGAGGCTGATTTAAGCCCCTTTTGAACTTCTTTGGCTCTTTCCATACCTTCAATAACACTGAAATAAACAGTGCAGTAGCTAAGGTCGTTTGTTACCTCAACACGGATAATTGAGATAAAACAGTCAGCAACCCTTGGGTCTTTAATACGGCGAAAAATCGCCGTAAGCTCTCTTTTTATATCTTCAGTCGTTCTGCCTATTCTGTGTCCTGACATAACTGCTTCCTTTTTTATAAATTTGTATTTTTACGAAAGGGCGGCACAAAACCGCCCCTTATATAGTATTTGTTTAATTAATCTCTGTATTCCTGAATTTCGTAAACTTCAAAAACATCGCCCTCACGAAGGTCGCTGTATTTTTCAAGACAAATACCGCACTCATAACCCTCGGCAACTTCTTTGACAGCGTCCTTAAATCTTTGGAGAGATGCTATTGTATCGTCAGCAATAACTACACCGTCACGGATAACCCTTACAAGTGCGTTACGCTTAACGACGCCGTCCCTGACATAAGAACCTGCAACAACGCCGACGCTTTTGATTCTGATGATGTTACGGATCTCTGCGTTACCGAGCACAACCTCCCTTGTTTTAGGAGCAAGCATACCCTTCATAGCAGCCTCGATTTCCTCAATACAGCTGTAGATTATGCTGTAAAGGCGGATTTCGACGGAATCTCTCTCGGCATTTGCAAGTGCTGTTGCATCAGGACGAACATTAAAGCCGACAATAATTGCATTACTTGCATTTGCAAGCATAACATCGCTTTCGTTGATAGCACCAACGGCACCGTGGATAACATTAACCCTGACTTCATCATTTGTGAGCTTTTCAAGCGACTGGCGGACAGCCTCAACAGAACCCTGTACATCAGCCTTGACTATAATCTGCAGTTCTTTCATTTCGCCCTGCTTCATCTGGTCAAAGAGATTGTCAAGAGTAACCTTTGTACGGGAGTTGAACAGCTCTTCTTTCTGCTTTGCTTTTCTCTGCTCAACAAGTTCACGGGCAAGTCTTTCGTCACTTACGGCATTGAAGATGTCACCGCCCTGAGGAACTTCTGCAAGACCTGTGATCTCAACAGGAACAGACGGACCTGCCTCGGCAACTGTTCTGCCCTTGTCGTTTGTCATTGCACGAACACGGCCGACAGCTGTGCCTGCCACAAGAATGTCACCCTTATGAAGTGTACCGTTTTGAACAAGAACAGTGGCAATCGGGCCTCTGCCCCTATCAAGACGGGCTTCAATTACACAGCCCTTTGCACGGCGGTCAGGGTTTGCCTTAAGCTCCTTAACCTCGGCAACAAGCAGAACCATTTCAAGCAATTCTTCGATACCTTCCTTTGTCTTTGCAGAAACAGGTATGCAAGGAATATCGCCGCCCCACTCTTCCGGAACAAGACCGTACTCTGTGAGCTGTTGCTTTACATTATCAGGATTTGCACCCGGTTTATCCATCTTATTGATTGCTACAATAACAGAAACTTCGGCAGCCTTTGCATGGTTGATAGCCTCAACGGTCTGAGGCATAATACCGTCATCCGCAGCAACAACAAGTATGGCAATATCTGTAGCCTGAGCACCTCTTGCACGCATTGTTGTGAAGGCTTCGTGACCCGGTGTGTCGAGGAAGGTAATATCCTTGCCGTTGACATTAACTCTGTAAGCACCGATGTGCTGAGTGATACCGCCGGCTTCGGACGCAGTGACATTTGCATTACGCACAACATCGAGGATAGAGGTTTTACCGTGGTCAACATGACCCATAACAACAACAACCGGAGCTCTTTCGGAAAGATTTGCCTCGTCGTCCTCTGTATCGTCAATAATTCTTTCTTCTATTGTAACAACAACTTCTTTTTCAACCTTTGCGTGGAACTCCATAGCAATGAGCGAAGCTGTATCAAAGTCAACAGTGTCAGTTGCGGTAACCATTGTACCCATAAGGAAAGCCTTTTTTACAACCTCGGCAACAGTTGCCTTGAGCCTTACGGCAAGCTCCTGAACAACGATTTCGTCAGGAATCTGAACAGTTATAGGCTTAGCTTTTCTTTCTGCGGCAATTCTTTTAAGACGCTCTTTTTCTGTTTCGTGTCTGCCCTGACGCTTTTTACGCTGTTGGGACTTTTGATTTATCTTCTGCTTTTTAACCTGACTCTTGTTGCGGTCGTTTCTGTTCATACGGGAGTCAGCCATATTGTCGTACTTTTCGTTGTACTTATCAACATTTACAACAACTGCAGAGGTGTCTATAACACGGCTCTCCTTTTTGCGAGGAGGCTTGTTTTGTGTTTTTGCAGGCTCGGCAGATTTTTTATCTTTATTTGCAGAATCCGGCTTGGCATTGGATTTGTTCTGTTTGGAGTTCTGCTGAGCCTTTTTGTTCCTCAGCTCTTCTTTACGCTTTTTCTTTTCGGCATCTTTTTTCTCTTCTTCCTTGCGGATAGCTTCGTTTCTCTTTGCAAAGTAGGAGTCAAAATTTTTCAGGCTGTTTTCCTGAGTAAAAAAGTCAAATATAATATCAAGCTCGTTTTCTTCGAGGGCTGTCTGAGATTTCTTTGTAACACCGCAATATTTCTCGACAATTTCGCTAACCTTCTTTGCCGGAACTCCCAAATCCTTGGAAACCTCGTGAACCTTATACTTAATCATCATAATGTCATTCCTCCTGTTCTGTTTCTTTCAGGATAAGCTCCTGAATTTTATCGGAAAAGCCCTTGTCTGTAATACTGAGAACACCGCACAGCCGTCCCAGAGCATGACTTATTTCGTCCTTTGTTCTGTTCACGGTGTAAGCTTTTGTTCCGTATTCGTCAATTGCTTTCAGGATGTTTTTTTTACTGTTTTTTGAAAAGTCGCTTGCCGTAAGTACCACAAACGCCTTACCCTCACGCATTGATTCAATAACCGGGTCGGCACCGATTACAATTTTGCCTGCTCGGCGGCACAGCCCCAGCAGCGAAAGAATTCTGTCATTCATCGGCAAGCTCCCTTTCCATGGCATCATAAACCTCGTCAGGTATTTTTGTTGAGAGCGAACGCTCTATCCTGCGGGCTTTGCGGGCTTTTTTGAGGCACTCTGCCTTTTTGCAGACATACGCACCCCTGCCTGCCTTTTTGGAGGTAAGGTCAAGGACAACCGTGCCTTTTTCAACCACATTGCCCTGTTCGTCCTTTTTATCCGGAGTACGAACAACCCTGACAAGCTCCTTTTTAGGAAACATCTCGCCACAGCCGCTGCACTTACGCATAGGCACCTTTTTAACTTTCACAGCAATTCCTCCTCACGGCAAACTTAAATGTATATTTAACGGAAATTATTCCTCTTCTTCTGTTTCTTCGGAAGTTTCATCGTCCTGTGCGACTTCTTCTGTTTCCTCGGAAGCTTCATCGTCCTGTGCAACTTCTTCCGCTACCTCGGAAGCTTCATCACTTTCTGCGGTTTCGTCTTGAACAACAGAGTTTTCATCATCATCTTCAACATCAACCGCAACTTCGTCTGTTGCAACCTCTGCTGTGGCAGTATCTTCCGCAGTTTCCGCAATTTCGGCAGTTTCAGCATCCTCTGCGTCATCAAGAGGTTTGAAGCGTTCGTCATCGTCCTCTTCGCCGTAAAAACCGCTTACAGGGCGAATGTCAATCTTCCAGCCGGTTAATCTGGCAGCAAGTCTTGCGTTCTGACCCTTGTTGCCGATAGCAAGCGAAAGCTGATTATCAGGTACTGTAACACGGCAAACCTTTGTGCCGTCATTTGCAGGTACTACGCTTTTTACGGTAGCAGGTGAAAGTGCGGCGGCGATAAATTCAACAGGATTTTCAGACCAGAGTACAATATCAATTTTTTCTCCGCCGAGTTCGTCAACAACGGAATTAACCCTTACGCCCTTGGCACCTATGCAAGAACCGACTGCATCAACGCCCGGAATATCACTGTAAACCGCCAGCTTTGTTCTTGAGCCGGCTTCTCTTGAAACTGACTTAATCTGAACTGTACCCTCGAAAATCTCAGGAACTTCTGCCTCGAAAAGTCTTTTAACAAAATCAGGGTGAGTTCTTGAAATGATAGCTCTCGGCCCTTTTTCTGTGTTCTTTACATCAACAATGTAAACCTTAACATGGTCGCCCTCTTTTAGGTCGGTTTCGCCAACCTGCTCGGATTTAGGGAGAATGGTTTCAGCCTTGCCAATAACGATAGTCGCCGCACCGCTGTTAGGGTCAATCCTTTCAACCTTGGCAGTGACAATCTCCTGCTGTCTTGACTGGAACTCAGCGAGCATTTGCCCCTTTTCGCCATCTCTGATGCCTTGGCGGATAACAGAACGAGCAGTCTGCACTGCAATTCTGCCGAGGTTTTTAGGGTCAAGCGGAATCCCGACCTTGCCGTCGATTTCTGCCTTTTTATCTATCTTGCGAGCGTCCTCAAGCGAAATTTCGTAATCAGGGTCAAACACCTCTTCAACAACGGTTTTGTTGAGCGACACACGAAAAACATCCCACTCAGGGTCCATCTCAATATCAACATCATCATTGCCGCCAAAGTTATTTTTACAGGCAACAACAATAGCCCTTGAAATTTGGCTTATCATAGTGTCAACTGAAATTCCTTTTTCTGCCTCAAGCAGTTTCAGTGCGTCAAATAATTCTTTGTTATCCATTCCAAAATCAAATCCTTTCCTCATAACGCAACTTTTTAAAGCATTGCCTTAAAAATCAAAGTCGTCAAGTTTAATATATACAGTATCTTTTTTGTTAATTGTAACTTCGTTTTCGCCGCTGTGGTCGGTTATTGTGACGGTCTGCTTGTCGGCAGCTTTGAGCTTGCCCTTAAATTCCTTGCCGATGCCCTCAACAGGTCTTATCATTTTAACCATAATGTCGGCACCTATAAACTGCTGAAAGTGCTCTTCACGGGTAAGCTCACGCTCAATCCCCGGTGAGCTGACTTCAAGAATATATGGGTCACGGCAAGGGTCAGCCTCATCAAGCGGAGCATCTAAAGCCCTGGACATATTTTCGCAGTCTTCAATGCCCACCCCGGTTTCTTTATCAATAGTAATACGCAAGTACCACTGGGCACCCTCCTTGACATAACGCACATCCCATATTGAAAGCCCAAGCTGTTGTGCAATAGGCTCGGCAATGGCACGCACTGCATTTGCGGTACTGCCGCCCTTATTTCCGGACATAAGTATCACCTCTTTAACAACAGTAAAGGAGCGGTCCGCTGACCACTCCTTTACAATAGGATTATTAACTTTGTTTATAATAACATATTCTTTGGTGAAAATCAAGTGAATTCCGTAAATTTTTGGATTTTTAATCAGCGTTTTTTAATCCTTATCCCTCGGTTTGCCGAAAACTCCTGCAAGCATACCGAAAAATATTGCCGCACCTACACCGCCTGCACAAACAGTAAATCCGCCCGTAAGTATGCCAAGCCAGCCGTCCTCGTCAATAGCTGTTTTAACACCGTTGTAAAGATTATACCCAAAGCCCGAAATCGGCACAGTAGCCCCTGCCCCGGCAAAATCTACAATAGGCTTATAAAGCCCCAACGCTCCCATCAGCACACCTATAACCACAAAAGCCGTAAGTATCCTTGCCGGAGTCAGGTTTGTTTTGTCGATCAATATTTGCCCGATAAGGCAAATAAGTCCGCCTACCAAAAAAGCCTTTAAGTAGTCCATAGAAAAGTCCCTTTCATTATTAAAGATATTATTAAATTAACCCAATCAAACTTATTTATTCTTTTTTATTGAAGAAAACAAAAATTAGTGTTATAATTTGTTGGAGTGTATTTACAGCTTTATAAGTTTGCAGGGCTTTGTGAACACTGTCTGAAAAATTATGAATAATAAATGACTTTTTCTTTAATAAGGTTGTAAAAACATTTTAATATGCTAAACTTATAAAGTATTATGCAAAACAAAGGCAATACATTGCCTAATGTAAAGGAGTTGAAAAAATGGTTGAAGTTAAAAACCTCGTAAAAACCTACGGCGACATCAAGGCGGTCAACAACATCAGCTTTACCGTAAACGATGGCGAGATACTGGGTTTTTTGGGGCCTAACGGAGCCGGTAAAAGTACTACAATGAACATTATCACCGGCTACATTTCATCCACAAGCGGAACTGTCACCATTAACGATGCAGAAATTCTCAAAGAACCTAAGGAGGCAAAAAAGCAGATTGGTTACCTGCCTGAGATTCCACCGCTTTATACGGATATGACCGTAAGAAAGTATCTGGAGTTTATGTTCTCTATAAAAAAGGTTAAACTGCCAAAGGACGAGCATATTGACGAAATTCTTTCGCTGACAAAACTTACCGACCACCAAAACAGAATAATACGCAACCTTTCCAAAGGTTACAAACAAAGGGTCGGTCTTGCACAGTCACTGCTGGGCAATCCGCCGGTTCTGATTTTGGACGAGCCTACTGTGGGACTTGACCCGTCGCAGATCAAAGAATTTCGCAACCTTATAAAGGGGCTGGGCAAAAAGCACACGGTTATTTTTTCGTCACACATACTCTCAGAGGTATCTGCAATTTGCGACCGAATTGTTGTAATAAATAACGGCGAGGTTGTTGCCGACGCAAAAACCGATGAGCTTTCAACCGTAATCACAGGCAAGGGCAACCTTTCAATAGAAATTGAGGGCAGTGTTACTTCGGTTGTATCAACGCTTAAATCCGTAACGGGCGTTCAGAAAATTTCTGTTGACAGAAAAATTACCGAAAATCACCACCTCTACAACATTGAACACAAAAAAGAGGTTGACATTCGCAGGGCGGTATTTGCCGTGCTTGCAAAGAACAATATGCCGATTCTCGCAATGAATGAGGGCGGAATGAGCCTTGAAGAAGCGTACCTTAAACTTACATCAAGGACAACGGCAAAAGGAGGCAAAAAATAATGACTGCTATTCTCAAAAAAGAGCTCGCCTCCTTCTTTACTTCTGCCGTAGGCTATGTGGTTATGGCGGTTTACTTTTTCTTTGGCGGGCTGTTTTTCTATTACTACTGCCTGATGAACTCAAGCAAAGATATGGCAACGCTGTTCTCAAATATGTTTATGATAACAGTGCTGATCATTCCTATTATAACAATGAAAAGCCTTTCGGAAGAAAAAAAGCAAAAGACAGACCAGGCACTGCTTACCTCACCGCTTGGATTGGGCGAGATTGTGCTGGGTAAGTTTCTCGGAGCAGTTGTGATGTTCCTTTGCTGTATGGTAATCTACCTGCTGTTTGCCATCACACTTTGCTTTTTCCCTGACGGAGCACCCGACTGGTCGGTGTTTATCGGCAACCTTGCCGGAACAATCCTGCTTGGTGCTGCGATGATTTCAATTAACTTGTTTATTTCGTCACTTACAGAAAGTATGATAATCTCCGCAATTGTGGGAATGTGTGCGGGACTTGCGATTTTCTTCATTGACTCAATCGCCAACCTTGTTTCTATAGATTGGATTTCAACTGCAATCACAAGTATATCATTTGTAGGTCATTACGAAACATACACCTCGGGCATTTTCAGTTTGGCTGACACAGTGTTCTTCATTTCGGTTATTGCACTGTTCAACTTTCTGACACTGAGAGTTCTCGAAAAAAGACGCTGGAGCTAAGGAGGGGATTAATTTGTCAGAAAATAAAAAAGATTTACTGCTGTCGGAAGATAAGCAAAAAGAGAACAAAACAAAATCCTCAAAATCAGTCAAAGAGTCAAAACTCAAGGCTATTCTTCACTCAAGAAAGTTTGCCAGGGGCTGGCTGTCTGCGGCGGTTATTGCAGTGTTTCTTGCCTGCGTAGTTGCAGTAAACATTATTGCCAATGTTCTTCAGGACAAATTCCCGTCACTTGCCTTTGACATAACAAGTACAAATATGTTCCAACTTCAGGGCGACACCGAAAAGTTTGTTAAGAATGTTGATAAAGACGTAACAATGTACCTGCTTACTACCGAGGACGCTTTCACCTCCTACGACAACTACTACGGAGTGGCTTACTTTACTCAGGCAAATCAATTTTTTAAGGAAATTGCCGCACTGAACAGCCACATCAAATTTAAGTACAAGGATGTTTCATCAGACCCTTCCTTTGCCTCTAAATACAGCAAGCTTGACCTCACAAACACGGGAGCGTCAACAATGCTTATTGTTGATGCCGGCAATGAAAGATACACCGGTCTTGAGGTGAACGACCTGTTCGAGTTTGAGTACGACCAGGATTACGCAAACTACACAATCACCTCAAGCAAAGTTGAACAAGCAATCTGCACAGCGTTGCTTTCAGTAACTCAGGAGGCAGCCGCCAAGGCTTGCTTTGTTACATCTTCGGGCATTCCGTCCGAGGCAGACGGCACAAACGGCAAAAGCACATTCACTTCGCTGAAAACATTGCTTGAAAATCAGGCTTACAGCACAAGCGAGGTTGACCTTGATACCAAGGACGACATTCCAAGCGACTGCGACATTGTGTTCTTTGTTGGCCCGTCAAAGGATATTTTAAGCGAGGCACTCAGCAAGGTGCAGACTTATCTTGACACAGCAAAGAAAACCGACAAAACATTTGTTTATATTCCAAATCCATACGCAATTGACGGCGGAACACCAAACCTTGATTCGTTCCTTGAAGAAAACGGAATGAAGATAAGTGATTCCTGGATTTTTGAACAGAGCGACAGCTACCTGACTTCTATTTATCCTAATGACCACGAAATTTCGATTTTCGACTACGCTGAGAACGACTTTCTCGACAGCTTTGACACTTCAAGCAAGGTTGTTATGGGCGACACAAGGCCGATAACCATTACTGAAGGCGGTGACGCTACGGCACTTCTGAATTCTTCAACAGATGCCGACACAATTCCTTTCACCGCAACATCTGAGGATGATTTAATTGACGGAGGCGGAAACGCAATCAGCGGTGCGGCTATTAAACGCTCCGAAATATCAACAGATGTTCACAAAAATGTTGTTGTAATCGGCTCCTACTATGCTATTTCTGATGAATTTCTCAACAAATACACCGCCTACAACAACGCAGCCTACTTTACAAACCTCTTTAACTCGCTCACAAACAGCGAAACCCAGGCAGTCACAATCAAAAGTGCAGCCGCCTCTGACACTGCTCTGAACATTGAGTCAACATCACAGGTTACTTTACCGGCAATCATCTTCCTGGGTATTATCCCTGTCGGCACACTTATCCTCGGCATTGTGATTTGGGCAATAAGGAGGAAGAAGTAAATGGCAAAAAACAAGAAGAAAAAGCTTGCTAAATACATTGCCCCTGCGGCGGCAGTGGTTGTAATCGGTGCAGGGCTTGCTATAGTATTGAATCTGCCGGATTCTTCCGAAAATCAGTCAACAGATGACCTGACAACGGCTGCCGAAATAAATGTTTCGGTTGACAAAAACAAGCTTCACCAGGCAGAGCCAAAGCTGGACAGCAATGGCGAGCTTAAAGAAAACGGCAAAGGAAGCCTGCTTTCGTATATACCGAGAAACATCAAAACCATAGAGGTTGAAAACACAAAAAGCTCTTACAAAATCAAAAGCTACACTCCGGTAACCAAAGGCACTGATGCCGACGGCAAAGAAACAGACATAACCGATACCACCCAATACACAATAGTTGGATATGAGGACATAACCCTTCGTGAGGGGCAGGCGGACTCAATAGCAAACGATGTTGCCGCATTGGACTTTACAAAAATTTCATCAATTGACGGAAAAAATTCTGATGATTTCGGTTTTGACAAACCGCAGGCAACCGTTAAAATAACTTACGAGGACGACACAACTGCACAAATAATTGTCGGGGCAAACGCTCCGACAAATGCAGGGGTTTATCTTAAATTCGGTACAAACGACACGATATATCTTGTGGACAGCGATTCGGTTGATTCACTGCTTTACGGACTGAACGACCTAGTCACACTGGATGTTACAACATCAGCCGATGACGGAGCAAACGCTTCTATGAGTACGATTGAACTCGGAGGCAAACTCTACAGTGATAAGGTAACTATTGAGGCAAATACCTCTGACAGCACTGCTTCGTCAAACTACCTTATAACATCACCTATAAAAACCTACGGCGATGATTCAAACATAAGTGAAATTGAGGCAGGAATCCGCGGAATTTACGCTGACTCTGTTGTCTATGTAAACCCTAAGCAAGCTCAACTAAAAAAGTATGGACTTGACACCCCGTATGCAACGATTAAGGCAACCTACCCTGACGCTACTGTCAATTTGATTGCAAGCAAGCCAAACGACAAAGGGTATTGCAATCTTATGGTAAAGGGTGGCAATGTAATTTACAAAATCCTGAGTGATTCAATTAAATGGACGCAAAAATCGCTTGATGATTTACGCTCCTGCTACTTTGTTGACAATACATTAAACAGCGTTGAACAATGCGATGTAAAATTTGATAAAAACAACTACAGTTTTACACTGAACACCGAAAAAACAACGACTGTTGACGATGACGGCAACGAACAAACAGCCTCTACTACAAAAGTTTATTATAAGGGCAAAGAAATCAACCAAGGTTCTTTCCAAACAGCATTTGATTATATGCACAGCTCGAGTTTTGAACGCAAAGAGTTTACAAATGTAAAACTTACTACCTCACCTTCAATGACAATCAGCTTTAAATATACAGCCGAAAGCGGTAGGGCAGACGATGTATTAAAGTTCTATGAAAAGTACGGCAAAATGTATGTTACGGTAAACGATGAACAGATTTCATATGTTTATACAAACAGTGCAGTTGACCTGCAAAAACTCTTTACTACAGCTTCAAAATCCAAAGCATAAATATTTAAAAAACCGAAATTCCGAACAACCGGAATTTCGGGTTTTTATTATTTACAACACAAAACACCCGCCTGCGAACAGGCGGGTGAGTGATTATTTAATTAAGAACAAGAAGTTTAAACTTATTTCTTCTTAACTGTAATCTTGCAAGATGCTGACTTCTTAGAGCCGTCTTTAGCTGTAGCCTTGATAACAGCTGTACCAGCCTTAAGAGCTGTTACCTTACCCTTAGTGCTAACTTTAGCAACCTTAGCTTTGCTTGATGACCACTTAACTGCCTTGTTATTAGCGTTTGTTGGAGTGATCTTCTTAACTTTAAGCTGAAGTGTCTTTTTAACTTTAAGTGTAGCCTTTGTCTTGTTAAGAGTAATCTTTGTTACAGGCTGAGTTACTGTAACCTTACAAGAAGCTGACTTATTAGAGCCGTCTTTAGCTGTAGCCTTTACAGTAGCTGTACCACGAGCCTTAGCTGTTACTACGCCCTTAGCACTTACTGTAGCAACAGTCTTTTTGCTTGTTGTCCATGCAACAGTCTTAGTTGTAGCGTTAGTTGGCTTAATTGTAGTTGTAAGTGTAGCTTTCTGCTTAACCTTAAGGTTGAGAGTCTTCTTGTTAAGTGTTACGCTTGTAACAGGCTGCTTAACAGTGATTTTGCTTGTAGCCTTGAAGGAACCATCAGCAGTTGTAACTGTGATTGTAGCTGTACCTGCTGCATTAGCTGTTACCTTACCTTTTGCATTAACTGTAGCAACCTTGCTGTTGCTTGTAGTCCATGTAACTTCCTTATTAGAAGCATCGTTTGGTGTAATTGTAGCTGTAAGTGTAACTGTGCCCTTCGGAGCAAGAGTCTTAGAAGTAGGTGAAACCTTGATACCTGTTACAGGAACCTTAACTTCATCCTTAACTTCATAAGTTGTGCCAGGTGTAAGGTCATAAGTGCTGTCTGCATGGAAGTAGTTCCAAGCACCGCCGTATGTGATTGTACCTGAAAGCTCGTTTTCTGCTGTATCACTCTCGTCAACGATATAGATCATGTTCTCGAAAGATTCAAGACCATCCGGGAAGTTTGGATCTTCACCCTTTTCAAGACCTTCAATAGCAAGGTCTTTAGTCTGGAAGTTCTTGCCCCAGTTGCCTGTTGCTTCTTCACCTTCTGCCGGCTTTACACCACCGTCAATACCGTTGTTGAAGATGATTTTGCCGATGCCCTTAGCTGCATCAATGTAGTAAACATGTCTTGTGTCATCGCCAACCTTGATTTCTGTGCCGGCATCTCTTAAGAGATAAGATTCCTGCCATGATGGGTTAGCATCAGGCTCAGTCCACCAGTAAGCACAAGCTGCAGCGTTAGAAAATGTTTTCCAGCTTGTTGGCATTGCAAAGTAAAGTCTTTCTGTAGCTACGCCTGTTGAAGGGTAGTAATAACCGCCTTCTTTGTAAAGAACACCTGATGTAACATTATCAACAATTGTAGCTTCTTCCTTTGTTGTTGGCTCAGTAACCTCAACTTCAACGAGTTTATCGTTGATGTAAGCCTTTGCATAGCCGTCCTCTTCGTTAAGTGTAACCTTAACTGTTGCAGGAGCGTCAGCTTCTGTGATTGTTACAACAGCGTTAGGACCACCGAATCTAGCGTCGCCTGTAAGGTTCCAGTCGCCCTTATCCCATGCACCGTTTGTTGTAACCTTGAACTCGTACTCGCCTACAGGGATGTTTGTGAATGTGATTTCATATGTGCCATCAGCATTCTTTGTCATCTCGTTTGTTTTGTCTGCAGGATCCCATGCAACACCGTTGCAAAGTTCAGCTGCGCCGGCAACAACATGGAAAGTTTCCTCAGGCTCAGTTGGCTTTTCTGCAGCTGAACCGTTAACAAGAACTGTTACATAACCGGCTGTCTGTGTGCCTGTTACATTACCGTCTTCGTCCTTTACATCCTTTGTACCTTCAACTGTAAGGATAATTTTAACAATAGAATCATCCTCAGGTACGATGTACTCAATGTTGTTGTTGTCATCAACAGTTGCACCGAAAGAAACATCCCAAGCGTCGTCTTCTGCAACCTTGATAATATACTGTCCGGCTGCTACGCCTGTGTATTCCTTAGCATATGTGCCGTCATCCTGTTTTTCAAGATGATTAGCTGCGGCTGCAGGATCCCAGTCGCCACCAAGGAAAGAACCGGTGCCTACTGCTGTGTAGGTATGTGCAACCTCTTCAGCAGAAACTGAAAGACCTGCAAATACGGAGCAAGCAATCAGAGCTGCGAGAAGAAGGCTGACAATCTTTTTCGTTTTCATTTCTGAAAAACCTCCTTAAATAATTTTTTTGCATTAACTTGCATATTCATTATATTATTTTTTAGGTATGTTTTTCAACTGGCATTATTACCTAATTTAAAAAACTTTATTTGGTGAGAATGCCTAAAACAAACTATATTGGATTAACAAACTGAAAACACGAACGCTTTATTTTCAGATTCCTTGCATAAATTGCACAAAAGTACAACAACATATTTGTTTATAATAACGAGCGTGACAATGATTTTTATATAAATTTGTAATAAAAAGCAAAAATGCCGTTAATTTTTTCAGAATAAGGGATTATATTCTAATTTTTTTCCTTAAGAAAGCTTATTAAATCACGCCTTAAGTTTGCGGATGTTTTCCACGGCAATTTCACCGTCGGCTTTTATAGCCCTTTTTAGTTCGTCAAGGTTATCAAAACGCTTTTCTTCCCTGTGAAAGAACAAGAGCCTCACATCTATATCCAAACCGTAGAGGTCGCCGCCGCTGTAATTCGGCAGCCAAGTTTCCGAAAGCGGTTCATACTCGCCGACTGTCGGCTTTACTCCTATATTGGTAACACCTGCGTATGATTCGCCGTTTACCGAAACTATGCTGGTATATACTCCGTATTTTGGCAAGAGCATACCTTTGGGGAGCGGTTGATTGATTGTGGGGGTTTCGAGCATTCTGCCGATATGGTTGCCCTCTTCAATAATACTATGATAGCCAAAGCGGTGGTCAAGGAGCCTATTTGCCTCTTCTATTTTGCCGTCCTTGAGCAGGTTGCGTATCCTTGTACTACTTACGGGACTGCCCCCGATTATCACCGGATGAACCACCCTTACTCCTATATTATACTTACTGCAAATCACCTTAAGAACATCACTGTCGGCGACTCCGCCTTTGCCAAAGTGATAATTAAAACCGCAGAACACATACCGAGCATTAAACCGTTTTACCAAAACTTCTTTAACAAAGTCCTCCGGCGACAAATCCTTAATTGAAGAAAAATCATCCTCAAAAATAATTTGCACTCCCATTTCTTTCATTATGTTATAGCGTTCTTCGTTGGTAGTAAGGTAGGGCGTCTGAATTCCAAACGAGGCAGTCGGGTTTTCTTTAAATGTATATACCGCAGGCTTGAGCGAATTTTCGTCCGCACAATTAAGCATTGTTTTTATCACAACTTTATGCCCCAGGTGTATTCCGTCAAAAAAGCCAAGTGCCACGGCAGTTTGTTCGCAAGATGATTGGGTCTTTTCAAATGTTTTTTTCATAAACTATCCTTTATATGAATATAAATGTATATCAGATTTTTCCGCTGTCGAGAAGATACTTAGCTTTCAGGATTGCAACCTGAGTTTTACCGTCTGCAATTTGATTGTTAAGCACCATTTCAACCGCCTTATCAAACGGGATTTTTTCGACTGTTACAAACTCGTCCTCATCTAAACTTTGCTCGCCGTAATCGTCGGTAACACGGCAGATATACATATGTACAAGTTCGTCTGAATATGCACACAAGCCGATATAACTCCCCAGCGTCATAAAGCTGTAGCCGTCGGCACCTGTTTCTTCTTTTAGCTCACGCTTGCAGTTTTCAAGCGGAGTTTCGCCCTTTTCGAGCTTGCCGGCGGGGATTTCGAGCAAAGTCTGGCGGAAAGAATACCGGTACTGCCTGACCATTAATATGTGATTATCACTTGTAATTGGCACTACACAAACCGCACCGTTATGCTTATTGTACTCTCTGACAGAAGTATTGCCGTCGGGCAGAAGAACTTCGTCACGGTATATTTTCAGCAGAACTCCGTCATACACTTGTTCTGATGATATTGTTTTTTCTTCAAGATTCATAATTTTCCTCACAAATTTATTTTTAGGGTGATTTAATGTTTGGTTTTTATCCGAATGAACGCAACAGAACTGCTTTTTATCAATCTGTCGCAGATGAATTTCCGTTTGTAAAAAAGGAGGTAATCGGCACCAGCCTTGTCGGTCGGGAGATTGCGTCCTTTACCGTTGGAAACCTCGACAAGCGTGTTATAATTGCAGCCGCTTTCCACGGCAGTGAATGGCTGACTGCCAACATTGCGTTGCACTTTCTGTGGGATTTGTGCTGTTGTATTAAAAACAGCGAGCCTGTCGGCGGACTGCACCTTGGCAGTCGTTTAAAAAAACGAGGGATTTCGATTGTACCTTGCGTAAATCCCGACGGTGTTGAAATCAACCTCAGCGGAGCCGACTCAGCCGGAAGATATTCAGCTCTGATAAACAGCCTAACACACGAGCCATACCGATGGCAGGCAAACGCAAGGGGCGTTGACCTTAACCACAATTTTCCTGCAAATTGGGAGGTAATCCACCGCCGTGAACAGGATATGGGCATTACCAAACCATCGTCAACCCGATACGGCGGAGAGCGTCCTGCCTCCGAGCCTGAAACCGTTGCCCTTATGAACTACATAAACGAAAACAACTTCACCCGTGCCTATGCACTGCACAGCCAAGGGCGTGAAATTTACTATAGTTTTGGCAAAAACACACCAAAGCCGAGCAACACAATGAGCCGTGTGCTGTCAATTGCGAGCGGTTACAAAACAGCAAAACCGCCCCTTATTGCAGACGGAGGCGGTTTTAAAGATTGGTTTATTGAAAAATTCCACCAACCGGGATTTACTTTTGAAATAGGCGTAGGCGAAAACCCTCTGCCACTGACTGACGAAAGCCGTGAATACGCACAGCTTTTGAAGGCTTTGTGTCTTACAACTATAATTTAATCAAGATTCGGCGTGTTGATTTTATCTTCACTGCCAAAATAAATGTCGTACCAAATGAGGAAGATATACACTGTCCACACTTTACGGGAATTATCCTCCTTGCCCTGGAAGTGCCTGTCAAGCCAATCAACAAGAATATCCGTGTTAAAGAACTTCTCGGCGGTCCGGCTTCTGAATACATTTTTTACAACATTATAGTACTTTTCATCCTTGAGCCATACTCTTGTAGGAACAGGAAAACCCAGCTTACGCTTTTGGGCGGTTTTCTCAGGCATTCTTCTGCGTGCCGCCTTACGCATAGCGTACTTGGTATTTTCGCCGTTTACACGCAGGTTTGTAGGGATTGTTCTGGCAACATTGAACACCTCTTTATCAAGAAAAGGAACTCTCAGCTCCAGCGAGTTAGCCATTGACATTCTGTCCGCTTTAAGCAGGATGTCGCCTGTCATCCACAGGTTTATATCAAGGTACTGCATTTTGGTTATATCGTCATAATTTGTAACTCTGTCGTAGTAAGGCTTGCAATAGTTCTGAGGGTCGGTTGCAATTTCAGGTTTTTTCAGCAGTGCCTGCTTTTGCTTTTTATCGTACATAAAGGCATTGCCGATAAAACGCTCCTCGAGCTTTTTGCCACCACGCATAAGGTATGCTCTGCCCTTGATTTTAGGGAACTTTTCAGCCAATTTACCTATTGCACGACGAAGCGGAAACGGAACCACTGTGTATGGTTTTAAAGAACGCGGAACATTGTAGCAGGTGTAGCCGCCGAACAGCTCGTCCGCACCCTCTCCGGAAAGTACAACCTTAACATACTGACTTGCAAGGTTTGAAACAAAGTAAAGTGCAATACAGCTAGGGTCGGCTAGCGGTTGGTCCATATAATACTGCACCTTTGGCACGGTACTCCAAAACTCTTCACTGCCGATTAGCTTTGTGTGATGCTCAACGCCGATTTCTCTTGAAAGTCCCTGAGCCCACGAAATTTCATTGTACTTTTCGCCAAAGTCAAAACCAACCGTAAATGTCTTTTGGTCGGCAAAATAAGTTGAAACATAAGACGAATCAACACCGCTTGAGAGAAAACATCCAACCTCAACATCGGCAATTTTATGAGCACGGATTGAGTCCTCGAAAACATCTGCAATTTTATCAACAGCCTGCTCCTCGGTAAGAGTATTGTCAGGGCTGAAAGTAGGCTCAAAATAGCGGTGAGTTTCAACCTTGCCGTCCTTGAACCACATATAATGACCCGGAAGCAGACAATATACACCCTTGAAGAAAGTTTCAGGCGGAACTACATACTGAAAAGAAAGGTACGAATCCAAAGCGCGCTCGTTAAATTCTTTCTTAAATTTTGGGTGCTGTAAAATCGACTTGATTTCTGAGCCGTAAACGAGATTTCCATCAATGATTGTGTAATGCATAGGCTTGATGCCGAAGAAGTCACGGGCAATAAACAGCGAGCCGTCGGTTTTGTCGTAGACAGCAAAGCCGAACATTCCACGCAGTTTCGGCAAAACATCCTCGCCCCACTCCTCAAAACCGTGAAGAAGAACCTCGGTGTCGGAATCGGTATAGAACTCATACCCCTTGGCAACAAGCTTCTTTTTAAGCTCTTGATAATTATAAATTTCGCCGTTAAAGGTGATTACTTTTGTCTTATCCTTATTATATATAGGCTGAGTACCACCGTCAAGGTCAATTATAGAAAGACGGCGAAACCCCATAGATATGTAATCATCGCTGAAAAATCCATCTGAATCAGGGCCACGGTGAGTAATGACCTTTGTCATCTTATGTATTGTTTCGTCCCTGTCAACAATCTGACCTGTAAATCCGCATATACCGCACATAGTTGAAAATCCTTTCTTTATATAATGGTATAGGCAAAAGCAAATTGCCATGCCTGTGTCTTTACAATATTTTACTGTTTTATATTACCACAGATTGAACTCAACTGCAAGAAAAATCTGCTGACATATTTATACACACTGTAGGTTTACAATAGATGCGTTACAATAGATAGAAAAAAGGATAGCAAATAGGAAACTTCTGTGTTAAAGTTAATTTGCAACAACTATCCAAACAAAGGAGAACCTATTTGCTATGAATACTGTAACACAAAAGATGA
>JAFTGC010000018.1 GCA_017458105.1 Ruminococcus sp.
ACACTAAGAGAATCAAGCAAAAGCTTGGCTGGTTAAGTCCTGTCAACTACAGACTTAATCTTTTGGCTGCATAACAAAAGCGTAGCAGCCGTTAAACTACTACGCTTTAAATTTAAGTCCAACTTTTTGGGGTCACGTCAATATTTGCGGGTGTTTTTGTTTGTCGAACATTGCCGAGGATGTATAATATTATTCCTTAAAAGAAAAGTATAGTTACAAAACAATAACAAATACACAATATCTAGTAGATTTGCTTGCAATTTTGGATAAAATGCAGTATAATTAACCTAGTTACAATATGTTCAAAAGCGTACTATGAGGTTTATATGGAATATGCGGTTAAGTATGCTGTAGGTTGCCATCAAGGAAAGGTGAGGGAAAAAAATCAGGATAATTTTTGGGTAAAAGGTCAGTTCCTTAAATCCGAGAATAAGGGTTTGGACAAAACCGTAAGCGGTGAATCCTTACTGAAAGATTCACCTGCGTTCTGTGTTTTTGATGGAGTAGGCGGTGAGTGCAGCGGAGAAATAGCTTCTTACCTTGCTGCAGAGCATTTTGATGAGCAGTATAACAGTTGGGACAAATTAGACCCCGAGCGTTTTATGCTTGAGGGCTGTAAAAATATGAGTAAGAAAATCTGCGATTTTTCCAGAACAAAGGGCAAGGGCGTTATGGGAACAACTGCGGCTATGGTGTTGTTTGCGGATAATACAGCCTTTATCTGTAATGTTGGTGACAGTCCTGTGTTTGTTTATAATGAAGAAGGCTTAGAAAAAGTCAGCACAGATCATGTTGGTTATGCCCCTGAGGGGATGAAACCACCTATAACTCAAAGCCTCGGAATCCCGGAGGACAGGTTGCCGTTGGCTCCTTCTATATTTAGACTGCCTATTGATACAGAGGACACTTTCCTTGTTTGCTCGGATGGATTGACAGATATGGTTGACCCTGAAGTTATAATAGATATTCTTGAGGGCAGAGCTTCTTTAAAACGCAAGGTAAAAAAGCTGATACGCACAGCACTCAAAAACGGCGGTAAGGATAACATAACAGTTATACTATGCCGTGTTGCGTAGGCTGCACATTTATTAGTATTTTATGTTTTGTATATTTGCACGACCGAAGTTTCGGTCGTGTTTTTTTATAAGATTAATATAACACTGTATTAAAACCCGGATGTTGCGTTGTTTTAAAAATATCTGTAATATTTTTGGAAATATCAATTGCAAATAACATTATTATCTGTTATAATGATTAAATGATAACTAGGTGTTGTAACATTATTGTTAAAAATTATGATATAAAGTAAAATTTCTGATATTTTGATAGTAAAAGGATTATATCTTTTATGAGAATAAGAAAGAAAAAGTGGGCGGCACCCGAGCTTGCCAAATGTCCGTTCTATGTAAACAAAGCTGATTTGTATAAGGGCAAGTGGAAAACACTCTTTAAAAACGAACAGCCTGTTTATCTCGAAATCGGATGCGGTAAGGGTGGTTTTGCCGGAGCAATGGCAGAAAAACATCCTGATATAAATTTTATAGCGGTTGATATAAAAGAAGATATGCTTGGTGTTGCAAGGCGTAACATTGTGAATATCTTTGGAGATAAGCCTGTTGAAAATCTTTTGTTGGTTTTAAAAAACTGCGAGGGAATTTCAGATGTTTTTTCTATTGATGACAACATTCAGAGAATGTACATAAACTTTTGTAATCCGTGGCCTAGAGGTAAACATAAAAAACGAAGACTTACTTATCCACGCAAACTTAATATGTACAGAGATTTTTTGCCCGATAATGCCGAAATCCGTTTTAAAACCGATGATGATTTGCTCTTTGAAGAGAGTATAGAGTATTTTAAGGAGTGCGGTTTTGAAATAAGCAAACTCACTTATGATCTACACAACAGTAATATTGACGGCGGTCCTGTTACTGAACATGAAAAGATGTTTTCAGAAGAGGGCATAAAAATAAAATACCTCACGGCTATAAAAAGAGGGAATATATGAAGTTGAAATTTAAGTGTGTGTTGTCGGTACTAACTGCCGTTGCGGTCAGTTGTCTTAGCGGTTGTAGTTTGCCGTGGTTTTCTTCCTCGGGGTCGCTTATGCACCCGCCAAACGCAACCGGTGACAAGGCAGAAATTCAGAAAGCTATTGAAACCAGGTCAGGCGGAGAATATGTTTTGAAATATCCGCAGAGTGGTGAGAACAGAAGCTCAATTATTATGCGTGACCTGAATAATGACGAAGTTGAAGAAGCTGTTGCAATGCTGACAGTCAACCCGGATACGGAACTTGCAGAAACACACATATACATAATAGAAAAGATTGACGGCAAGTGGAAGGTTCAGGCGGATTTTAAAAATCGCAACAATGATATTGACAGTGTCGACTTTGGTGATGTCAACGGAGACGGTACAACTGATATTCTGGTTGGCTGGAGTACCTACAGCGTCAACCAGAACGAGCTGTATTGTTATCTTTTCGGTGACGAAATTAAAGAAGTGAATACAAAACGAACATACACTAATATGAGCGTGGGCGACTTTACCAACGAGGGCAAAAGTACGGTTATGACTGTTTCGCTTGCATCGGCGGATACATCGTCGGTTGCACGATTGCTGACTTTTAACGATAACGGCTCGGTGGTTGATTATGAAACAGCTATGGATTCTGACATTACAAAATTTGTTTCTGTAAAAATCGGTCAGGTTGACAATGAGGTTCAGGGGGCTTTTGTAGACGGTCTTAACTCTGAAAACCGCTACAACACCCAGCTTTTGTTTTTTGATAAAAAGAGTAAGTCGCTGCAAAATCCTATATATAAGCGTTCGGATAACGGCGTGCTTGCAACTGCAAGGGATGTCAGCACTGTGTGCCGTGATATGGACAATGATGGTGTGATAGAAATACCAATCACCGCAAAATTACCGTATCCCCGTACCGAAAATGCAAAAAATTACGCCTACCAAACCAGTTGGAGCAGTTTTGATATTGCAAAAAACAGATTTGCAGTCAAAAGCAATGTTATTATTAACGGTAATTACGGCTATTCTATTACAATCCCCGATAACTGGCTTAATAAATATACCGCAAGTTACAACGGCGATTCTTCGGTGCTGACAATAAGCACTGCTGAAAAAGTAAATAATACCAATTATTGTAACATCGGCGATACGGTGGTTACTTATATTGCCACCGCAAAAGAATCGTGGACAGGACTGGGTACAAAGAAAGGCTTTACCAAAATGATGGATTTTGGTGCATACAGTTACGGTTACAGAATGGGCGAAAAACCGCCTAAAGAATTTACCGAAAAAGAGGCCGAGGAATACTTTGTCCCAAGAGAAGAAGACAGTAAGGTGGCTGTTGCTCCGACAGAAGTTTCCTGATAATTTGTGATATAAACTTTATAAATACAACCATAGATAGGTTTTAAATACGGAGGTAAACAAGATGAAGAGGATATTGGTTTGTGAGGACGAGGACGCAATCCGCGACTTTGTCGTAATCAACCTTACAAGAGCCGGATATGATGTAACCGAGGCTACAAACGGCGAGGAGGCTCTCCGAAAATATGACGAATGCAGCGGCGACTTTGATGTTGCTATTCTTGATATTATGATGCCCGGCATTGACGGACTTCAGGTATGTAAAGAGCTTCGCAATATGAACAGTGCTATAGGTATAATTATGCTTTCCGCAAGAACTCAGGAGATGGACAAAGTAACAGGTCTTATGCTTGGTGCTGACGACTACATTACAAAGCCGTTTTCTCCGTCTGAACTTACTGCAAGGGTTGATTCACTCTACAGAAGAGTCGAGATGAATGCTGAAAGCAGTGAAAATAATTTTAAGGAAGAATATAAAAGCGGAATTTTTTCGCTTAATATGCGTAACCATTCGCTCACACGCAACGGCGAAAGCATTGACCTCACTCAGGTTGAATTTCAGATTATGGAGTATTTCTTCACTAATCCGGGCGTTGCCCTCAGCAGAACAGACATATTAAAGCATGTTTGGGGCAAACAGTATGTCGGCGAAGAAAAAATTGTTGATGTAAACATAAGAAGGCTTAGGATGAAGGTTGAAACTGAGCCGTCTAACCCAAAGCATATTATCACAGCTTGGGGTATTGGTTATAAATGGGAGGCATAACCTTGCCGATTAAATACTTTTTTCGGGAGGAGCTATGAACGACAGTATTACCAAAAGATGGTTACTAAATATACTCAGCGTAATTGTCGGTATAATAGTGCTTGTTGTGCTGGGACTGTCTTATGTGATAAGGTCTTATTATGTAAGTGCGGTCGAGCAGGCTATTACCGTTAGGTGCAACGAGCTTGATAATGTTTTTGCCGATGCAAATTCAGAAACTACAACCGACTTTTTTTCCACTGCTCAGGCATATATTGAGGACTTTCCCGATAAAGAGCAGATGGAAGTGCAGTCGGTGAACTCTGTCGGCAGGGTTACGGTAACTTCAACCGGATTTTTGCCTGAAGAGAGCGAAGTTATGTCCGATTATCAAGAGGCACTTAGTGCCGACAGCGGTGTTGCGGTGCTTACAGGCGAACTTTCAACAGGCGAAAGTATTATGTCAGGCACAAAGGTAATCTATAGCCGTGACGGAACTGTTTTGGGTGCGATGCGGTTTGTAATCTCGATGAAAGATGTCAACCATGCGGTTATTATCTACATTTCGGTTTTCGGACTGATAGGTGTGGTTATAATCTTAGGTGTGTATATTTCCGGAAGATTTTTTATACGCTCAATTGTTGTTCCGATTAAAAAAATGTCAGAAACCGCACGCAAAATTGCCGGCGGCGATTTTGAAACAACTCAGCTTACAAAACGGTTTGATGATGAAATCGGCGATTTGTCCGACTCAATAAATTATATGGCTAACGAGCTTAAGCAGACCGAACAGCTGAAAAATGATTTTATCAGCCGTGTAAGTCACGAACTGCGTACGCCTCTGACTGCTATCAAGGGCTGGTCTGAAACAATGCTTCTTGCAGGTGATGAAATAGACAGAACCACCTTCCGCAAGGGTATGAATGTTATACTTAAAGAATCAGGTAGGTTAACGGGCCTTGTGGAAGAACTCCTCGACATAAGCCGTATAGAAAGCGGAAGAATGAAGCTTAATCTGGAGAAAACCGACCTGATTGCCGAACTTGACGAAGCTGTCTATATGCTGAAAGAACGCTCTGTAAAAGAGAAAAAGCATTTGATGTTTGATACTCCTATTGAGTGTTTTCCGCCTGTTATGGGCGACAGAAACCGTCTGCGTCAGGTTTTTCTTAATATAATTGACAATGCCCTCAAATATACAGCAGAGGGTGGAAATATAATAGTACAGATTTTAAACGAAGAGAGTTGTATAACCGTTCATGTGTCAGATACAGGCTGCGGTATTGCCCCTGAGGATTTGCCTAAAGTAAAAGAAAAATTCTATAAGGCTAATCAGAATGTCGGCGGAAGCGGTATAGGGCTTGCGGTGGCGGACGAAATCGTGCAAATGCACGGCGGTACGCTTGACATCGAGAGTGGTATAGGGGTAGGTACAACCATTACAATAAAAATTCCTGTCTGCAAAGATGCGGCTGCGGATAAGGACAGCAACAGTAAGGGAGATTTTTAATGGAAAAGACCAAAAAAATTACCTCCATCGGCGGTTCTGCGTTAATTGAAGGAATTATGATGCGTGGTCCCAAAAAGACCACAGTTGCCCTCAGAACGGGCAAGGATAAAATTTATACCGAAGATATTGAATTTAAGGGTGTTTGCCATAAGTATAAATTTTTTCGTCTGCCCTTAATACGCGGCTTAGGCGGAATGATTGACTCAATGCGACTTAGCCACAAATGCCTTATGTTATCTGCAAACAAGGCTATTGAGTCGAGTGAAGTTGAAGAAGAGCCTTCAAAGTTTGAAAAATGGCTTGATGAAAAATTCGGTGATAAACTGGTAAATGCACTGATGGTGGTTGCTTCGGTAATCGGTGTTGCGTTTGCAATCGGGTTATTCTTCTTTTTGCCTTCGTTTTTGTACGACCTTGTTTGCAAAATTACAAGCGTTGCCGAAAGCAGACTGTTTAAGTCTGTTTTTGAAGGTGTGCTGAAAATTGTGATTTTCCTTGCATATATAGTACTGGTAAGCCGTATGGAAGATATGCGTAGGGTATTTATGTACCACGGTGCGGAACATAAGACCATATTTTGTTACGAAAATGAGAAGGATTTGACGGTTGAAAATGTACGCAGGTTTCGTCGTTTTCATCCCAGATGCGGAACAAGCTTTATAGTAATTATGCTGATTTTGGGTATATTTATCGGTTTATTTGTTCCAACTGCACCTTTTGGCTATGCTTGGCTTAGACCGTTTTTCAGAATCTTACTTATTCCTATAAGCTGTGGAATCGGCTATGAACTTATAAGAATTTGCGGTAAGCACGATAATACCTTTACAAGGATACTTTCTGCTCCGGGAATGTGGGCTCAGCGTATCACCACAAAAGAACCAACCGACGATATGATTGAATGTGCAATTTCTGCAATCAGCTCGGTTATCCCAAATGACGGAAGCGATATTATAAAGTGATGAATTTACAGCAGGCAAAACTGCTTTTAAAGCGTGAACTTAATCATCAGGAGGCTGTCGGAATTATCACATTTGTGACAGGGCTTGATAATATCGGACAGATGATAAACAGCAACAAGGAGCTAACCGAGGAACTGTGTTTGCAAATTGACGAAATTATTAAACTTCGTCAAAACGGCTATCCTTTGCAATATATTTTGGGTAGTTGGTCATTTATGGGGAACGAATTTGCCGTGGGTGAAGGTGTGCTTATCCCCCGTGATGATACCGAGGTGGCAGTGAACAGTGTACTTCCGTTTTTGCGGTCTAAAAAAAATCCTAAGGTGATAGACCTTTGTTCGGGAAGCGGTATAATTGCGATAACAATAAAAAAGTATTTTCCCAATGCGGAAGTTCATGCAGTTGAACTTTCATCACCGGCATTGATATACCTTGAGAAAAATATACAAACGATTGCATCTGATGTAAAATTACACCGTGGTGATGTTGATAAAATTTACAGTGAATTTTCCGACAATGTATTTGACTTGATAATTTCAAATCCTCCTTATATTCCGTCGGCTGAGCTTAAAGACTTGCAGATTGAGGTCAGGTCTGAGCCTGAAATGGCACTTGACGGCGGTAGTGACGGACTTGATTTTTACAGATCAATTACAAAAAACTGGTCGTCTAAATTAAAGTCCGGCGGTATGCTTGCCTTTGAGTTGGGTGAAGAGCAGTACGAAGCCGTTTGCAGTATGATGACACAAGAAGGTTTTACAAATATAAATGGATATAAGGATTTGGGGAACACAATCCGAGCAATTAATGCTATAAAACGATAACGATTACTGATTTTATTGAATTAATGGGGGATAGAGAGCAATGGCATTTGATAAAAACAAAGCACTGGATACAGCGTTAAAACAAATAGAAAAACAGTTTGGCAAAGGTGCGGTTATGCGTCTTGGTCAAAATAATCATATGAACATAAGCCATGTCAGCACCGGTTCTTTGGGGCTTGATTTGGCACTGGGTATAGGCGGACTTCCCAGAGGAAGAATTATTGAAATTTACGGTCCTGAATCATCGGGTAAAACAACACTTTCACTTCACTGCATTGCCGAAGGTCAAAAAGACGGCGGTAATGTTGCTTTCATAGATGTTGAGCATGCTCTGGATCCTGTTTATGCTGAGGCTGTCGGCGTTGATATTGACAATCTGCTTGTTTCTCAGCCTGATACAGGTGAGGACGCACTTGAAATTGCCGAGGCTCTCATCCGTTCGGGTGCCATTGATGTGTTGGTTGTTGACTCTGTTGCGGCACTTGTTCCTAAGGCTGAAATAGAGGGCGAAATGGGCGATGCTCATGTTGGTTTGCAGGCAAGACTTATGTCGCAGGCACTGCGTAAGCTTGCAGGTGCAATTAACAAAAGCAACTGTGTGGCAATTTTTATCAACCAGTTGAGAGAAAAAGTCGGTGTTATTTACGGCAACCCTGAGGTTACCCCGGGCGGAAGAGCTCTTAAATTCTACAGCTCGGTAAGACTTGAGGTAAGAAGGGTCGAAACAATAAAACAAAACGGTGAAATGATAGGCAACCGCACAAGAGTTAAGGTTGTCAAAAACAAAATTGCACCTCCGTTCAAAGAAGCTGTTTTCGATATAATGTACGGTAAGGGAATTTCAAGAATAGGCGAGCTTATCGACCTTGCCGTTGAACTCGATGTAATACATAAAGCGGGTGCATGGTTTAGCTATGGCGAGAGAAGAATCGGTCAGGGCAGGGATAAGGTAAAGGCTTTGTTTGAGGAAGATGCCGAGTTCGCAAAAGAAGTTGAAGAAAAGACAATTCAGGCACTTGAAGAAGAAAGTAAAAATCCTAAAACAAAAAAATCCTCAAAAAAATCTGATAAAGATGATAAAAAAGACAGCAAGGAAGAATCCGATGTTTCTGTTGATGAACCGGCTGTAAAAAAGGCTCCTTCAAAAAAGGATGAGGGTCTTGATATTTTGGTTGAAGACTGATGCTTGTTACTGCGGTTGAACCAAGGCGTAAGCATCTGTCGGCACTTTATATAGACGGTGAATTTGCTATGAAACTCGATACCGAGATTCTTATTGCAAACCGTATCCGTGCAGGTGTTGAGCTTGATGACGAGGATTTGCACGAGCTTGTTATAAAGAGCAATAATAAACGTGCCAAAGAAAAGGCTCTCTGGCTGATTTCTTACCGTGATCACAGCGAAAAAGAACTTGTGGATAAAATCAGCAAAACAAGCAGTCGTGAAGCTGCCGAGGCGGCTGTTGAAAAGCTGAGCGATTTAGGTCTTGTGAATGACGAAAATTTCGCAAGGCGATATTACACCGAGCTTATAAACGGCAGCAAACACCTTTCTTCCAGGGCAGCAAAATATAAGTTGCTTGAAAAAGGAATCAGCAGAGATATTATTGACAATATAATTGAGGAAGTTCCTGTTGATGAAAGGGAACAGATTAGAATAATTCTGGAGAAAAAGTACAGTAATTTTACTAAGGACGAAAAATTCCGTCGCCGTGCTGTTTCTGCCCTGCAGCGTAGGGGATTCAGATGGGACGACATCAAGTCTGTTATGAGTGAGTACGAAGAGGATAATTATGGCTACTAAGGTTGGTATTGTTTCGCTTGGTTGTGCAAAAAATCAGGTAGATGCTGAAATGCTTCTTTACAAAATAAAGGAAGCCGGATATGAGCTTTCGGATGATCCGGCTATGTGTGACATTGCAATTGTCAACACCTGTGGTTTTATAGAATCTGCTAAGCAGGAGAGTATTGATGAAATTCTAGAGCTTGCAACTCTAAAGCGTGAGGGGCAGGTTAAAAAAATTGTTGTAACAGGCTGCCTTGCCCAAAGGTACAACAATGATATTATGAAAGAAATGTGCGAGATTGACGCAGTTGTCGGCATCGGCGGAAACGATAAAATCGCCGAGGTTCTTGACGAAATTATGACGGATAAAAAGGCGGAGCTTTTTCCTGATAAATTGCTTATGCCCCTTGAGGGCAAGCGTGTTCAGTCCACACCGTCTTACACTGCTTATCTTAAAATTTCAGAAGGTTGTGACAACCGCTGCACTTACTGTGCAATTCCGGTTATTCGTGGCGGTCACAGGAGCAGGACAATTGAAAACATACTCGATGAGGCAAACGACCTTGCCCGAAAAGGTGTTAAGGAGCTTAATGTAATCGCTCAGGACACAAGCCGTTACGGCAAGGACTTGTACGGTGAGTATAAACTTGCACAGCTTCTTCGTGAACTTTGTAAAATTGACGGCTTTAAGTGGATAAGAGTGCTTTACTGCTATCCCGACAAGATGACTGATGAACTTATTGCAACCATCAGGGATGAAGAAAAAATTGTAAAATATATAGATATTCCGCTGCAGCATTGCAACAAAAATGTACTCAAGCGTATGAACCGCGGCGGAAGCAGAGAAGAGCTTTCGGCTCTTATAAAAAAGCTAAGAAAAGAGATTCCGGGGCTTGCGATCCGTACTACATTCATAGCAGGTTTTCCTGGTGAAACCGAGGATGAGTTTGAAGACCTCTGCGAATTTATTAAGGAAATGAAGTTTGAACGCATGGGGTGCTTCCCTTACAGTGTTGAAGAGGGTACTCCCGCCGCCAAATTTGACGGTCAGCTTGATGAAGATACCAAAAATCACCGTGCAGAAGTTATCACAGACCAACAAAGCTACATAATGGATGCCTACCTTGAGGATATGATAGGCAAAGAGGTTGAAATTCTCTGCGAGGGCTATGACCGTTATGCGGAGTGCTGGTTTGGCAGAACTTATGCCGATGCCCCCGAGGTTGATACAGTAACTTTCTTTACAGCAGAAGGTGCAAAACCTAAGGTTGGTGAATTTTATAATATAAAGATTACGGACTATTTGGATAGTTCGCTTGTTGGTGAAATTTTAATTTAGGATATGATTAGATGAATTTACCAAATAAACTGACAATACTCAGGATAATCCTCGTTCCTTTGTTCATAATAGCTATGCTTGTGGATTTTCCGTTGCATTTCCTTGTGGCAGGATTGATTTTTGCCATTGCGTGTATAACTGACACTCTTGATGGTAAAATTGCGAGAAGCCGAAATTTAGTTACAGACTTTGGCAAATTCGCTGACCCTCTGGCAGATAAAATCCTTGTTATTTCTGCATTGGTTTGCTTTTTGCAGGTTGGGTTGCTCGGCAATTTCGGAGCGGTTCCCATTACAATAATTTTGTTTCGTGAATTTGCTGTTTCGGGAATAAGGCTTGTTGCCGCCAGTTCGGGCAAGGTTGTTGCCGCAAATATTTGGGGTAAGGTCAAAACCGTCACCCAAATGGTAGGTATTGTTATAATACTGGTTGCACAGGCATTTCTTGAGGTTATGAAATTGCTGAGTATTAATATCGGTATTCCCGACGTAGTTTTTCTCTATACAGGTATCGGGCTGATTTGGATTTCCACAATATTTACTATAGTCAGCGGAATAATTTACATAAAGGATAATATCGGTTTTATAAAAAATTGTTGATAAGAGAAAGTGAGCTTTCCTATGACAAAAAAACAAAATCTATTAGAAAAAATCTGTTCTTATTTTGTTACAATACTTTCGTTTGTGATATTTGGATATATCGGTATTGAGTCGATTTTCCACACAAGCGTTATAGATGAAAATGATTTTGTCGGTGAAAAAATTCTTTTTAACGATGATGACTTGGTTATCAATTTCTTTTTGATTGCGGCATTTTTTGTGGTGATATTTGCCCTGAGGCGTTTTGCCGATGTGTTTAAAAGGGTTGATGAAAGAATTTTAATGGCTGCACTTGCAGTTTATACCCTGACGCTGGGTTTTATCTGGATTTATACAGCACAGAGCATACCTGCCGCTGATTCGGGAACAGTTTATGATGCGGCAGTCAGATTTTTAAAAGATGACTGGACTCCTATGGTCACCAGCAACAATGACTTTTACAATAATTACAGTTATTTCGAGATTTACCCGTTTCAATTGGGTTTTGTGTTTATTTCCGAAATTGTTTACGGAATTTTCGGCGGCGAAAATGCAATGGCTATGCAAGTTTTTAATGTGATTGCACTTGCATTGCTTTATGTTGGACTTCTTGCAATCAGCAAACGAATTTTTCATAGCAAAGCGGTTACTTTTATACTCACATTTTTGTTGGCAGGTTGTCTGCAGGCAATATTTTTTACCAGCTTTACCTACGGAAATATCATAGGATTTTCAGCTTCGGTATGGGCATGCTATTTTGTAATCTGTTTTATGCAGTACAATGGTAAAGAACTTCAAAAATATCTTTTGCTTATTCCTGCCGCTTTACTTATGGCTTTAGGCTTGTTGGCTAAGTACAACAGCCTTATCTGGCTTGCAGCAATCTGCATAGGTATTGCTGTGTATGTGCTTAAGACAAAAAGATGGGTTGAACTTCTGTCAATAGTATTTATTGCCGGAATATCAATCGGTGCGTTTAATTTGGTCATCAAAAGTTACGAGAGCAGAAGCGGTGTCGAGCTTGGCGGAGGTGTCGGTCAGTGGCTATATTTGGACGCAGGTATTCAGGAGTCAAGTATGGCTCCGGGTTGGTACAACGACATTTCAAAATTAACCTATGTAAATAACAACTGCGATTCCGAGCTTGCCAATAAGACAGCAAAAGAGAGCATCTCAAAGCGTATTGATTATTTCAATGAAAATACTGACTATGCCATTGACTTTTTCAATAAAAAAATTCTTTCACAGTGGAATGAACCTTCTTACGAAAGCATATGGGTAAGTCAGGTTAAAGCTCATTACAACGGCGAGGTTGAGCCGGATACATTCCTTAATAGTGTGTATAATGAAAATTGGGGCAACTTTTTTGAAGATTACTTTGATTTCTTTCAAATGATAGCATTCATACTCTGTGCGGCAGGTATGTTGGGGTTGATTATTAACAAATGCAGTGCCGAGGCTATGATTCCTATTGCGACTTTACTTGGCGGATTTTTCTATCATCTGTTGTTTGAAGCCAAAAGCCAGTACATTATGACTTACTTCATTTTGGTATTGCTTTTCTCTGCGTATGGTTTGTACTTTATTATAAAGAAAAGAAATTTTGTTTCAAAGACTGCAGATGGAAAAATATCAATAGGCGAAAGGATTATAGCAGCTGCACAAAAGCTGGATAATTAGGAGAATTTTATGAAAAAGGATTACCTTGAAATCGGTAGAATAACAGGTACCCACGGAATTAAGGGTGAGTGCCGTGTGGAGCTTTGGTGTGACAGCGGCGAGTTTTTCAGTTATTTTAAAACACTTTATTTTGATAATCAAGGCAAACAGGCTGTTTTGCTCAAGAGCCGTCCTCATAAAAATATAGCCCTTACCAAGATTAAGGGGATTGATGATATTGACGAAGCTCAGAAGCTTACCGGCAAGGTTCTTTATATGAAGCGTACTGACTGTCCGTTGCCTGATGATGTCTATTTTGTACAGGATATAATAGGCTGTAAGGTAAAAAATATAAATGACGGTACCGATTACGGTAAAGTTACCAATGTGATTTTTACCGGGGCTAACGATGTTTATGAAGTGAAAAATCCTGAGGGCAAAACCTTTCTTATTCCGAAAATTGACGATATTGTAAGGTCGGTAGATGTTGATAATGAGGTTATTCTAATTGAGCCAATGAAGGGGCTTTTCGATGAGGATTGATATTATTACTCTGTTTCCTGAAATGTGCGAAGCTGTTCTTAACGAGAGTATAATAGGCAGAGCACAAAAAAAGGGAGTTCTTGAAGTGCAGGCTCATCAACTCAGGGACTATGCCTTTGATAAACACCGCCGTGTTGATGATACTCCTTATGGCGGGGGTATGGGTATGCTTATGAAGGCTGAGCCGATTGCACTTTGTTTTGAGGATATTTGCGAAAAAATCGGCAACCGTCCGCACTTTGTGTATATGTCGCCTCAAGGTAAGACCCTCACTCAACAGCGGTTGCGTGAACTTTCCGAAATGGACAATGTTTGTGTGCTGTGCGGACACTACGAGGGCGTAGACCAGCGTGTGATTGATGAATTTGTCGATGAAGAAATATCAATAGGGGACTATGTTCTTACCGGCGGAGAGCTTCCGGCACTTGTGTTTGTGGATGCTTTGTCCAGGATGACAAAAGGTGTGCTGTCTGATGAACTGTGTTTTACCGATGAAAGCCACTATAACGGATTGCTTGAGTATCCTCAGTATACAAAACCTCAGGTTTGGCGGGATAAGGAAGTTCCGCCGGTGCTTATGAGCGGTCACCATGCCAATGTGGACAAGTGGCGGTATGAGCACAGTTTAATAAATACATACAAAAAACGCCCCGAAATGTTGGATAAAAAAGAACTTTCGGAATATGATATTAAGGTGATTGAAATGTACAAAACCAACGAGGGTTAGGCTGTACATTAAAACTGTTATCTAATTACAAAATTACAATCATATATTCGTCGGATTGCACAATAAACCGATTTTTATTTTTCAACCAAATGTATATGGGAACAAATTTTAAAAATGGGGTTGATTTAGATTTTTGATAGGTTTATAATACATATAAATCGTCAGATTAGTAATATCTTCAATTAAAGGTAAGAGAGGGTTAATCAGTATGTATGTTAAGGAAGTTTTAGTTCAGAACAAAGCGGGACTCAGAGGAAGACCGGCAACTTTTTTTATTCAGAAAGCTAATGAGTATAAATCAACTATTTGGGTAGAAAAAGACGAGAGAAGAGTAAGCGGTAAGAGTCTTCTCGGTGTTCTCTCACTTGGTGTTGTAGGCGGTACAACTATTAAGATAATTGCTGACGGTGCAGATGAAAAAGATGCAACCGAGGGTATTGTTGCTCTTGTAGAGTCAGGTTTTACAGGACTTTAATTGTTTGTGTAAATTAAAAAATAATTTGGGGCGGTGTTGACCGTCCCTGTTTTTTATTGGGGGTGTTGTTTTGGAAAAAATTAAGGAACTGCGAAAAAAGGCGATGGCATTGCCTAAACTTCCGGGTGTTTATATTATGAAGGATAAAAACCGAAATATTATTTACATCGGCAAAGCTAAAGCACTCAAAAACCGTGTAAGCCAGTATTTTGGCTCGCAGAATAATCACGCAGAGAAAGTTCGCCGTATGGTGAGTAATGTAGATAATTTTGATTACATTATAACCGACAGCGAATTTGAGGCTCTTATCCTAGAGTGTTCACTCATTAAACAAAATACTCCTAAGTATAATATTCTTCTAAAAGACGACAAGGGTTATAGCTATATCAAGGTTACCGGCGATAAGTGGAGGCGAATCTCTTACTCTCTTCAACAAGATGATAAGCGTGCGACTTATATTGGACCGTACAAGAGCTCATACTATGTAAAAAACGCTGTTGACGAGGCAATTAAAATTTTTAAACTTCCAACCTGCAACAAACATTTTCCGACCGATTTCGGCAAAACCCGCCCGTGCCTTAATTACCATATCAAGCAGTGCTGTGCACCGTGCCGAGGTAAAATGTCGCTTGCCGAGTACAACGAGCATATAGACTCGGCACTTGAATTTCTTAAAGGTGGCTCAAATGCCTCAATTACAGATATGACCCGTGAGATGAACGAAGCTGCTGAAAATCTTGAGTTTGAAAAGGCGGCAAAAATCCGTGACAGAATTTCTGCGGTAAAAAAAATGAATGACCGCCAGAAAGTTGTTGACATTAAGGTTGACGAACAGGATGTTATTGCGTACATTACAGACGGCGACAGAGGAACTTTTGAGGTTTTCCGTTTTAAGGACAGCCGTCTTTATGACAGAGAACATTTTATGGTGGACAATGATTCTGACCAAGAAGAAATGATGAGCGAGTTTATAACACGCTACTATACAATCCGTGATGATATTCCTAAACAACTCACAATAGACCGTGAAATTTCAGACAGTGAAGTAATTGAAAAATGGCTGAGTGAAAAGCGTGGCAGCCGTGTTTATATAATTGTTCCCCGGCGTGGTGATCAAAAGCATCTTGTTGAAATGTGCCGTAAAAATGCAGTTGAACGGCTTGCTCAGACCAAAGGCGGTACGGCAGGCGAGTATGCCGTGCTTGAGGAACTTAAAGAGCTGTTGGGGCTTGAAAAAATGCCGGAGTATATTGAAGCGTATGATAACAGTAACCTGAGCGGTTCTGAAAATGTCTGTGGTATGGTTGTTTATGAAAAGGGCAAAAAGAAGAACAGTGCATACAAACGCTTTAAAATAAAATCCTTTGACGGTCAGGACGACTACGCTTCAATGGCAGAGGTTATCGACAGACGGCTTACAGAGTACGAAAAGGCTGAAACCGAGGACGGTTTCGGAAAAAAACCTGATTTGATTTTGCTTGACGGCGGTAAAGGGCAGGTTCACGCAGTTTTACCTGTTCTCAAAAAACATAACATTGAAATTCCTGTTTTTGGTATGGTAAAGGATGACCGCCACCGAACAAGGGCAATTGTATCCGACAGCGGTGAAATTGCCCTGAACCGTACAAGAAAGGTGTTTACCTTTGTAAGTAAAATGCAGGATGAAGTGCATCGTTTTGCAATAGGCTATCAAAGAAAACGCAGAAGTATGAATACTTTCAAAAGCTCGCTTACGGATATTCCTAATGTAGGTACAGAAAGAGCTAAAGCGTTGCTTAAACACTTTAGAACTGTTAAAAATATAAGTGAAGCGGATTATGAAGAACTTTTGAATGCTCCAAAGATGAATAAAGTTGCCGCTGACAGTGTTTTTGAGTATTTTCATGGTGAAAAAGAAAAAATTTAGAATAAAAATGTCAAATTGTAAAAAAGTACATTGAGTTTTTTACTGTATTGTGGTAAAATGAAAGACGGTGGTGCGACAGTTCGGTGTCGAGAGTATAGTCGGTGGGAAGCCGACACGGTAAGGAGTAGTCAACCGCCGTTATCCAGCCTTGGAGCCGAAGCCGTGAGGTGAGGTTTAAGCGTAGGCAGGAAACTAAGCGAGCCGCA
>JAFTGC010000019.1 GCA_017458105.1 Ruminococcus sp.
GCCCGGTGTGTTTTCTTTCTTTTTCCTTTTCATTGCGTTCATTCCTTTTCTGTCATTTCTTTCATTGTAGCACACTTAGCTGAAAATGCAAAAAGTGTGCAAGCTATTTTTCTAACTTACACACTTTATTTTACAAGCTCTAAAAAATTGATTTATATTGTAATAAATGCTGAACCCTTTGCAGGAACAATAACTCTGCCGTTTATTGTTTCTGTTCCCATAAGAGGTTTGCCGTCTGTTAATGCTGCAGGTATGTCCATAATAACATCAACATCGCCCATATTGAATGCACAATAAATTCCGCTTTCGGTGTCGTGTCTTAAATAAGAAAGGATATTTCCCTTTGAGTAAACATTTTGGAACTCACCGTCCCAAAGTGCTGAAACTTGTGAACGCAGTGTTCCCAGGTTTGTGTGCCAATGCACAAGATCTTCGTTTTCCTTACCCCAAGGGTATCCGCAACGGTTGAATGGGTCTTTGTAACCCTCCATACCCGCTTCGTCGCCGTAATAAACACACGGGAAGCCCGGAAGTGTGTACTGTATTCCCGAAGCAATCTTCATCAGTTTAATGCCGTATTCCCTCTGTTTTTTTGTAAGCTTTGTTTCAGACTGCCACTTTCTGTCCCTGCCGTTGAGCGGTTCGCCTGCAACAAGGGTCAAAAATCTTTCGGTATCATGTGTAGAAAGCAGGTTCATAAGAACTCTGATAACAGGTTTTGGATAGTTTTCAAGCACTGTTATGATATTGTTAATAACATATTTTGCATCAACGCCACGGCAAAAGTCGAGGATAGCATTTCTGAAAACATAGTTCATTACAGAGTCAAGCTGGTCGCCGAGCAGGAACTTTCTCCTTGCACCGTAGCTTTCTTTGTTTGAAGCATCTTCCCAAACCTCACCTATAACAAATCCTTCAGGATTTTCCGACTTGACAGCTTTTCTGAGATTTCTGATAAATCCGTCAGGCAGTTCGTCTGCAACATCAAGTCGCCATCCTGAGTTACCCAACTTCATATATTTTCTTACTATGCCGTTTTCGCCGTTAATATATTCGTTAAAAGACGGGTCTTCTTCATAAACTTCAGGAAGAGTGTGGAATCCCCACCAACTATTATAGTTATTAGGCCAGTTGTTAAATTTAAACCAGCTAAAATACGGAGAATTTGTATCACGATAGGCACCGCCGTTGCCGTAATTACCGTTTTTGTTAAAATACAATGAATCGCTGCCCGTATGTGAATAAACACCGTCGTTTATAATATGTATCCCCATTTTTGAGGCTTCTGTACAAAGTTCTACAAAATCCTCTTCTGTGCCAAGCATAGGGTCAATTTGGCTGTAGTCGCCGGTGTCGTATCTGTGGTTGCTGTATGCTTTTGAAATTGGATTAAGGTAAATACAGGTTACTCCCAAATCCTTTAGGTAATGAAGCTTTTGTGTTATACCTTTTAGATCACCCTGAAAAAAGTCGGTATTAGTGATTTCACCGTTTTGGTTAGGCCACCACTGAGGTAAGCCGTACCAGTCATCAATTATTGTTATGTCGTTTCTGCCTGTATCCTTCTTTTCCCCGCTAAAATTAAATCTGTCAGGAAAAATCTGATACATTACACCGCCTACAGGCCACTCAGGTGTTTTAAAGTTCTTTTTATAGCAGGTTATCTGCCATGTTCTGCCCGGTGTATTTGAAATACAGCTTTTTGTGTCAACATCCGCCGGAATAATGTAACGGTCGCCGTATCTTGTTTTAAGCCTGAATCCGTGCCAGTAAAGTCCGACTCTGTCAGCTTTAAAGTCGCATTCCCATTTGTCGTATTCATCATTATGTGTGCCAAACCAGAACATCTTGTGATATTCCCAGTCATAGTCATCATCATACTTAATAGATAATTCAGCATAAGAGCATTGAAAATCTCTTGGTACTCTGATGGTAAAGTGAATATTAGTGCCTTCTTCAACTGCACCAAACGGCGAACGGTACTGTTCATCTCGTGAATCATAAGGGGCTATCATACATATCCTCCAGTATTGATGATTTATAAACAAATATCTAATATTATACAATATTTTAATTAATTTTTCAACCGCACCGGCGTTCAAATCGACAATTTATTTTTTAAAAAATGTTTAAAAAAATACAGAATTATTACAATATTAATACTTTACTTTTTTATTGGTGCAGATAGTATTATAATGTTAAATAGGAAAATAATGTAAATCAGGGTGAAATTATGAGCAGACAGGTAATTTATGTTGGTGGAAAACGCTTCACGGTTATTACTGACGAGAGCGAAGCATATATGAAAAAAATTACTGAAAAACTTGACACGCGTTTAAAGTCAATTTCTTCTTCAAATCCTCAGCTTGACAGGGATTCAGTAGCAATACTTGCAAGCCTTGACTATTGCGACGAGGAGCACAAAATCCGTGAACAGCTTAATAATGTTAAATCTCAGATTAAGGATTATCTGGATGATGTTAACCGCCTGCACAGAGAGATTGCCGAGCTTAAAGAAAAAAATATTGAGCTTCAAAGCAAGGTTAAAAAACTCAAAAAAGTTCCTGAAAAAAAGGATAATAAAAAGAAAAAAACTGATAATAATGAAAAGGTGGTTGTGGCTGCCGGTAAAGTAGAGAATAATGCACCGACCGTTATGGATGGTGCGGTACAGCAGAGTTTGTTTGAATAATTATGAATAAAATTGAAATACTTGCTCCATCAGGTAGTTTTGAGTCAGTAATTGCCGCAGTAAAAAGCGGTGCCGACGCTGTCTATGTAGGGCTTAAAGATTTTTCTGCACGAAAAGAGGCACAAAACTTTTCTTTTAAAGAGCTAAAACAAACAACCGAATATTGCCATATAAGAAAAGTCAGGGTATATGTAACAATGAATACCCTGATTTTTGACAATGAAATGTATCCAGCACTTGAAGCTGTAAAAAAAGCGTGTGAGTGTGATATTGACGCTTTAATTGTCCAGGATATTGGGTTTGCGAGCCTTGTGCATAAGGCTTGTCCCGAACTTCCGCTGCACGGTTCAACACAGATGAGTGTGCATACCCTTAGCGGAGCAAAATTACTTAAAGAAATAGGTTTTAAGCGAGTTGTACTTTCCCGTGAAATGTCTAAAAACGAGATAAAATATATAGCCGACAACCTTGATATTGAACTTGAAATTTTTGTTCACGGTGCGTTGTGTATGTGCGTAAGCGGACAGTGCTATTTTTCGGCAATGCTGGGCGGACGAAGCGGAAACCGTGGCTACTGTGCCCAAACCTGTCGGCTTCCGTTTAATGTTGACGGCTGTGATTACGCACTTAGTCTTAAAGATAATTCAATTATCTACTATCTTGATGAGATGCAGGCTATTGGTGTGACTTCTGCAAAAATAGAGGGACGAATGAAGCGTCCCGAGTATGTTTCGTGTGCCGTAAGTGCGTGTTATGAAAAGCGTGAGAACGGCTACATTTCCACAAATACAATTGAAAAGTTAAAAAGTGTCTTTTCAAGGACAGGCTTTACCGACGGTTATTACAAAGGAAAACTCGGCACCGAGATGTTCGGTTACCGCAGAAAAGAAAATGTTGTTTCCGCTACTGAAAGTTTGTTTAAGGAAATTCGCAATTCCTACAAAGATGAACTAAAGAAAATTCCGCTCACAGGAAAATTTATTGCAGAAATAGGAAATTCGCCGACTTTCAGCATTTCCGACGGTATAAACAGTGTTATAATAGAAAACGAAACAAAAGTTGAAACAGCCCTTAAGGTTCAGTTGAGTGACCAAAAGGCTGCAGCTCAGCTCGAAAAAACGGGCGGTACTCCTTTTTTCTTTAAAAATGTAGAATTAAAAATTGATAAAAACGCAAGCCTGCCTGTTTCTGTCCTCAATAAGATGCGTAGAGAGGCTCTTGATAAACTTGAAGAAAAGCGTAAAATTTGGCACGACTATAAATTTACCCTTCCAAAACTTTCAGTTATCCCTGCAAATCAGCACATTACCGAACGCCGAGCTGAAGTAAAGGAGATTAACATCACAGACCTTAGTAAATATGACCTCTCTTTTGTTCCGATTAATATAAGTGATGATGATATAAAAAGTTTAAAGAATAAAAACATACGCTTCGGTGTGGCTGTTCCAAGGGGAATGTTTGGCATAGAGGAAAAAATTATCAGCCGACTTAAAATTCTTAAAGCAAAAGGCATTGAAGATGTTTTGTGCAACAATCTCGGTGCGGTTTACCTCTGCAAAAAGTTGGGATTAAAAGTGCATGGCGGTGAATTTCTGAATTTTACAAACACATATTCATTACTTTGGGCAGAGCAGTACGGACTTGAGGACGCAATTGTTTCTATTGAACTGACCGACAAACAAATAAACTGTTTGGGTGCAAAAATTAAAAGAGGCGTTGTGAGCTTTGGATATGTTCCGCTTATGCTTACAAGAAATTGCCCTATGAAAAGCGGAAGAACAACTTGCAAAACCTGCAAAAAACACGGCAAAATTAAGGATAGAAAAAATTATGAGTTTGCACTTTCCTGTGACGGAAACTGTGTTGAAGTGTTAAACAGCGTTCCTCTTAATATTAAAAATAAGTTAAATACCAACTTTTCCACATATTTTAGTGTTGAAAAGTTTTATGTGGAAAACTCTGTGGAAACTGTGGAAAACCTTGTGGAAAATAAGGAAAACCGCAAAGGTAATTTTGGCATAACAATGCCAAAAAATGCCTTTACCTATGGTATGTATTTTCGTGGAGTGAAATGATGTGGAAAATGATTTTTCCGACAAATTATACCATATTGTATGTTGAATAATGGTATGTAATTTAATTTTTGACAAATAAATTGTTTATATATTTATATATGTGCAGTGTTTACCCGCTGTCGTGCGTTTTATTGCAGGAACACGGTAAATTTTGCAAGAAGGAGAAATTATGGAAGTTCTAAAAATCAAAAAACTTAAAGAAAACGCAGTTATCCCAAAACGAGCCACCACCGGTTCGGCAGGTATGGACTTGTATGCCTGTATTGAAAATGAAGTCACAATCGAGCCGGGCAAGCTTACAATTATTCCAACCGGCATTGCAATTGCCCTTCCGTCAGAAAATTATATGGCTAACATTTACGCAAGAAGCGGATTGGGCGTAAAACACGGCATTTGCCTTTCAAACGGTGTTGGTGTTATAGACAGCGATTACCGTGGCGAGGTTTGTGTGGGACTTTGCAATGTTTCCGACACTCCGTATATTGTTCAGCCTAATGAAAGGGTTGCTCAACTGGTGATTGCACCTGTTTCTGTTATGCAAACCGAAGAGGTACTAACCCTTGACGAAACCGAAAGAGGCTCGGGAGGTTTTGGTTCAACAGGTAAAAATTAATTAAATTTGCATTTTTGTATATACTAAATAAATACATATAATTTTCTTTGTTTTTAAGGCATACTGATAAAATACTGATTATTCTGAAAGGTAGATTTTATGTTTTCAAAAGACATTGGTATAGATTTAGGCACCGCAAATACTTTGGTTTATATGAAGGGCAAGGGTATTGTCCTGAGGGAACCTTCTGTTGTGGCTGTTGATATACGCAGGGATTCTGTTCTTGCTGTTGGTGCTCAGGCAAAAGAAATGATTGGCAGAACCCCGGGCTCAATTGCTGCTATCCGTCCTCTTAAAGACGGTGTCATTGCTGATTTTGAAATTACATCAATTATGCTAAAGCACTTTATCCGAAAAGTTGTCAGAAGCAACTTTTTTTCCCGTCCGAGAATTGTAATCTGTATTCCAAGCGGGGTTACTCAGGTTGAACGCCGTGCGGTCAGGGATGCTGCCGACCAGGCAGGCGGTAAGGATGTTGAACTGATTGACGAGCCAATGGCTGCGGCTATCGGTGCGGGTTTGCCTGTTGCAGAACCTACCGGCAGTATGGTGCTCGATATTGGCGGAGGAACTTCCGAGGTTGCTGTAATTTCGTTGGGCGATATTGTCGCACACAACTCCGTCAGGGTTGCAGGCGACAAGTTTGACAACGCAATTATGATGTACATTAAGAAAAAATACGGTCTTACAATAGGCGAGCGTACAGCCGAAGAAATAAAAATAGAAATTGGCTCGGCATATCCGCACAAGGACGAGGGCAGTATGACTATCAAAGGTAGAAACACCGTTGACGGCTTGCCGAAGGATGTGACAATTACGGCGGAAGAAGTCCGCAATGCACTTGCTGCTCCGCTTGCGTCTATTATTGACGGCGTAATTGATACTCTTGAGAGAACTCCGCCGGAGCTTGCAGCTGATATTATAGACCGTGGTATTACCCTGACCGGCGGCGGTGCATTGCTAAAAGGCATTGACCTGCTCATTTCAAAACAGACAGGTATGCCTGTTCATATTGCCGAGCGACCGCTCGACTGCGTTGCAGACGGAGCAGGCAAAAGGCTTGAGATGGTAATGCCAAAGGAATATTATAGGGAAAGAAGACGCTAAATGCACAAACTGTGCTGTGATCGGTATTACCATAAAAAAGTCGGTGGTGTTCCATCGGCTTTTGTACCCTGTTATGAGGTTTGATATGAAGGAAATTTTCAGAGCAAAAAGTTTTAAAGTTCTTATAGTAACTCTTATTGTGCTTGTCGTTTTGGGTGGAACTTCCAAAATCTTCGGTACGAGTGTTCTTTCGTCACTCACCGGCTACATAACCACAAGTATGCAGAGGGTTTCGGCACAAGTCACAAAAAATTCTTCCGAAAAAACTTATGAAGAACTCCTTGCAGAAAATGAACAGCTTAAGTCAGAAATTGCTCAGCTGAGAAATCAGCTTGCCGATTATACTGACATAAAGGAAGAAAATCAACGGCTGTGGAAGTATTATGACCTGAAAAAAGCAGATAATAATTATCGGTTTGTTCCTGTAAATGTGATAAGGCGTGACCCGTCATCAGAGTTTTACTCTTTTACTGCCGACAGAGGCAACGGAGAAAATATCTCTGTAAATGACCCTGTTGTTACCGAAAACGGGCTTGTAGGTTATGTAAGCGAAGTCAATGCTTCTTACTGCAAAGTTACTACCATCCTTTCCCCTGATTTATCGGCGGGTGCAAGGGATATTAAATCGAGCGACAGCGGAATTGTCACAGGTAATGCAGTGTACAGCGACAGCAACTTAACCACTATGACAAAACTCAGTGAAACAAATAAAATCAAAAAAGGCGACCAAATTTCTACAACAGGAATAGGCGGAATGTACCCCGAAAAAATTTCAATCGGTACGGTAAAATCGCTTGAGTATGATGACTATGACGCTTCTCTTTATGCAGTGATTGAACCGTACGAGGATGTACGCAATATAACCGACGCAATTATAATAACCGAGTTTAACGGTAAGGGTGAAATTGCCGAAAAAACAGAATCTGCTTCAACAACAAAACCTGTAGGTGAATAATATGGAAAAAAGAAACAAAACCATCAGGTTTGCATCTTACGGGCTTGAAATACTTGTGTTTTTTATTCTGCAGGGAGTACCAAATCTGATTCCCGAAATTTACGGCGGTAAACCTATACTGTTAATTCCGATTGCAATAACAATTTCATGCTCCGAAAGTGAAGTTACGGCAATGTTTTTTGGACTTGCGTGCGGAGCTATGCTTGATTTTGGCAACGGTGTGCATATAGGATTTTATACCTTTGCACTGACTATTTTATGTTTTTTTATCGGTTATTCGTTTGAAAATTTTTTCAACAGAAATTTACTGCTTGTGTTGGTAATTTCAATTGTTGCAATACCACTGCTTGTAAGTGGTGAATTTCTTTTTGGTTACATCATAAACGGTTACGGTAATGCAGGGTATTATTATGTACATCACTGCCTTTCAATAATGGCATATACATTTTTAACAACACCTGTTTTCTATCTTATAAATTTTGTATTAAGTCGTAGTTTTTCATAATTTTACGGAGGTGACTGTATGGAAAAATCAAATGTCTACAAAAGACGAGGAATGTTGTGCCTTGCTGTTGCTGTACTCATATTTTCGGTTTACGGAATTCGTTTGTTCAACTGGCAGATTTTGCAGGGTGACGAATATCAGGAAACTGCAAAAAACAACTCAACATACAGCCTTACCTCAGACAGAACCCGTGGAGAAATTCTCACTTCGGACGGCAAAAGGCTTGCCACCAACAAAACAATTTATAATGTAGTTTTAAGGTACTCTTATGCCGATAAGGACAAGCTGAACGAAACTGTTCGGGATGTACTCGATATACTCTCAAAAAGAAATGAAAAATGGATTGACACCCTCCCTATTGTCTACAAAAATAACGGATATTCATTTAATAAGAATGATACCGCAGATGAGATGTTCAAATTTTTGCACAGTGACGAAATGCTGGGAAAAAATTATAAAAATGCAGATGAATATATCCGTGAGCTCTCTAAAATGTATAAATGTTCATTTACTGATAAACAAACCCTGCGAGATGTAATTTCTGTCAGGGTTAATATGGATTATAAAAATTACGGTTCGGAAAATGATTATATTATTGCCGAAGATGTCAGTGCCGATATGATGCAGATAATTTCTGAAAATTCAAGCAAGCTTAACGGAATTGAAATTTCTACCACTGTCGAAAGGCAGTACAAAAACGGCACCCTTGCCCCCCATATTGTAGGTACAATCGGAAAAATAAGTGCCGAAGAATATAAAACATACTCTGATAAGGGTTATGGCTACAATGATATGATAGGTAAATTTGGCATAGAACAGGCTCTTGAAGAACAGCTCCGTGGAAAAGAAGGCAAGGCGTATGTTCAAAAAAACGGCAACGGCTCAATTATAAAAACTGTCGAAACCGAAAATGCAAGCCCCGGTAACACCGTTTGGCTGACTTTAGACAGCGAACTTCAAAAGGTGGCAAACGAGGCACTTGCGTACAATGTCAATCAAAGTCATAATAACGGTGCTTCTGATTGCCAGGCAGGTGCTGTTGTGATGCTTGATGTAAATGATTTTTCAGTGTTGGCGGCGGCAACCTATCCAAGCTACGACATTTCAAAATACAGTAACTATGATTATTATGAAAAACTTGTAAATGACGAGAGCAGTCCGCTTTATTCACGAGCTTTTGACGGTGCATTTGCACCCGGCTCGGTTTTTAAACCATGCGTTGCACTGGCAGGTCTTGAAGAGAAGAAAATCACCAAAGACAGCTACATCACCTGCACGCAGGAGTATGATTATTACCCTACCGACATTGTAAAATGTATGGGCTATCACGGTGCAATCAATATGAACACGGCTCTGGCTGTTTCGTGCAACTACTATTTTGCTGAGGTCGGCAGAAGGCTTGGGGTCGATTCTATCTACAGCTATGCAGAAAAGTTCGGGTTAGGCTTGCGAACAGGTGTGGAAATTCCCGAAAATATCGGAATTCTTGCAGGGCGTGACAGCACTTCATGGATGGAAGGTAATACGGTTCAGGCGGCTATCGGTCAAAGCGACAATGCTTTTACCCCTGCTCAGCTTGCCTCTTATGCTGCCACTATCGCAAACAACGGCAAGCGTCTGCGTACTCATATTGTTAAGAAAATAACATCCTATGACAGAAGTCAAACTCTTAGCGAAACTACAGCTGACAATGTTAATGTTTTGTCAACTTTGACTGTTGATAAGGACAACTTAAAAACCGTTCAGCAGGGTATGTGGAGCGTATGCAATGACTACAACGGAACTGCCTACAGCGTGTTTGGCAACTACGGAGTAAAGGTTGCCGCCAAAACCGGTACAGCAGAAAACAGCGGTACAGACCACACCGTTTTTATTTGTTATGCTCCTTTTGATAAACCACAGGTTGCTATTGCGGTAGTAATCGAACACGGTGCTTATACAACTTATTCTTCAGGAGTTGCAAAGGCACTTATGAACAAATACTTCTTTAACAAGGACTACGATCCGGACAGTGAGTCTGTAGACGAAGCGGGATTTGTAGCACATTAAAATTTACTGTTAAGAAAATATAATTACAAATTCGTAATTTTTTACATTATTTTTTGTCGAATAATGTAAAAAACCAATTGTTTTATACAAGTTGCCCAAATTTAACTCAATTTATTCTACGCGTAATAATTTGTTTATAGAAGAATTTTGTGTTAGAATATATCTGTAGAGGTGTATTATGAGTCAAACTATAGTTTTTGCATCAGGCAAAGGCGGAACAGGTAAAACAACCGTTACCGTCAATATTGCGATTGCACTATGTAAAAAGAATAACAAGGTTCTTCTTATAGACTGTGACTGCGGTATGCGTGGGCTTGACATTATGCTTGGGCTTGAGCAAAATTTAATGTATGATACCGGTGATGTAATCGCCGGCAACTGCGTTACATCGGATGCAGTCTATGCTCATCCTTCGGTCAACGGACTCTTTCTTATGCCGGCACCGCTCAATGTTGAGGACGAAATCTCGCCTCAGGTAATGGAGCAGTTTGTAAATACCGTTAGGGACAGCTATGATTACATATTGATAGATTCTCCGGCAGGGTTGGGCAGCGGTTTTAAAACAGCCGCCGCAGCCGCAGACCGTGCAATTATAGTTATAAATGCCGAACCTACAGGTGTGCGTGGTGCTTTAAACATAAGAAAAGAACTCATTGACAAAGGCATTACCGATATAAGGTTGATTATTAACAAGCTCAATGAGAAGAACTTTCGTGAACTTGCTTTGTATAACGACCTCGACGAAGTTATTGATAAATGTGAAACACAGCTTATAGGAGTAGTTCCTGATGACTATACGGTTGTTACATTTTCTCAAAAAGGCAACCCACACCTTAATAACTCGTCGGCAAATAAGGTATTTTCAAATATAGCAGAAAGAATATCGGGAGGACAGGCTCAGCTTGCTTTTCCTAAAAAGATATAAAAGATATAAACAGCGTATTTTCAGCGTTTAAGGAAATAGGGGGAAAAGTTATGAATATCGCATTAATTGCTCATGACGAAAAAAAGGAGCTTATGGTGCAGTTTTGCATTGCTTATTGTGGGATTTTAAGCCATAATGTAATTTGTGCAACAGGCACAACGGGCAAAATTGTTGAAGAAGCAACAGGTCTTGAGGTACAGAAATTTTTGGGTGGAAAACAAGGCGGCGACCAGCAGATTGCTGCAAGGATTGCATGTAATGAGATTGATATGCTGCTGTTTTTCAGGGATCCGCTCAGCCCAAAACCGCAGGAACCAAATGATATAAACTTATTAAGACTTTGTGATATGCACAACATTCCTGTTGCAACAAACATTGCCACAGCCGAGGTTCTTATACACGGTCTTGAGCGTGGTGACCTTGACTGGAGAAATATCATAAAATAAGATTGTAATTTATGTCTTGTATAGGGATTCTCTGCCCTTTTCAAGTTTTTATAATCATTATTTATACGGTTGCCGTTTAAACTGCTTAAAATATAACTTTTGCATACTATTATATAATATAGCTTATCGGAGTTTTTTATGCAGTCAAACGGATGTCTGTTGAAAGGAATTTAATTAACATTATGTCAGATATAATAAAAAAAATAAAAGGAACAGAGGATATTATGCCAAAGGAAAGCTACCGTTGGCAGTTCCTCGAGGGTCTTATGCGTTGTCGTGCTGAGGCTTACGGTTATAAGGAAGTCAGAACACCTGTTTTTGAGCAAACTTCCCTATTTTCACGCGGCGTAGGCGAAACCACCGATGTTGTCCAGAAAGAGATGTACACCTTCTCAACTAAAGGCGACGACAGTATAACCCTTCGTCCGGAAGGCACAGCAGGTGCGGCAAGGGCATTTCTTGAACACGGAGTTTTCAACGACGGTCTTCCGTCAAAGCAATATTACCTCACAACCTGCTATCGTTACGAAAAACCGCAGGCAGGTCGCCAAAGAGAATTTCACCAGTTTGGTATAGAGGTTTTCGGTACGCAAAATCCTGCCGCTGACGCTGAGGTCATTTGCCTGGTGGACGGGCTCTTTAAACAAATCGGTATTGAAAATCTTCGCCTCGAAATAAATTCCATCGGATGCCCTCATTGCAGGGCGGTGTATCACGAAAAGCTAAAGGAGTATTTTTCTGATTATAAAGAACATCTTTGCAGCGACTGCAACGGCAGGCTTGAAAGAAATCCTATGAGGATTATCGACTGCAAGGTGCCTGACTGTAAAAATATTGCTGAAAAAGCCCCCCGAATGCTCGATTACCTTTGTGATGAATGTCGTGAGCACTTTGAAAGCGTTAAGCAGTATTTGGACTCGGCAAATGTATCATATGAGGTCAATCCTTCTATCGTAAGAGGTCTTGATTACTACACCAAAACAGTGTTTGAGTTTGTTTCAGACAATATCGGTGCTCAGGGTACAGTCTGCGGAGGCGGTCGTTATGACGGACTTATCGAAGAACTCGGCGGTCAGCATACACCGTCGCTGGGTTGTGCAATGGGTATGGAGCGGTTGCTTTTATTAATAGAAAACAGCGGAATAGAAATTCCAAAACCTGAAACCGCCGACCTTTACATAGCTTCAATGGGCGATAATGCAAGAATCAAGGCTTTTTCACTTGCGGAAGAAGTTCGTCAGTGCGGTCTTTCGGCTCAGTGTGATATTGTAGGACGCGGTTTAAGACCTCAGATGAAGTTTGCGGATAAAATCGGTGCAAAATTTTCAATAGTAATCGGTGATGACGAAATTGCAAGCGGTGAGGCTGAAATCAAGAATATGCAGACAGGTGAAAAAATCAAGGTTTCGCTAAACAGCTTTGCCGGGGATTTTTCGTCAATTATGATTGATGCCGAAACAAAGAAGATAGCAAATTTATAACAGGAGATTAATATGGCAGAATTTATGGGGGAACTTCGCAGAACAAATTACTGCGGAGAACTCAGAACAGAGCATATCGGAAAGGAGGTTGTTGTTTGCGGTTGGGTTGCAAAACAGCGTGATTTAGGTCAGTTGATTTTCATAGACCTTCGTGACAGAACCGGAATTGTTCAGCTTGCTTTTGATGATGAAACAGATAAGGCGGTTTTTGATAAAGCTTTTACTGCAAGAGCAGAGTTTGTTCTCTGTGCAAAAGGTAAAGTCAGAGAGCGTGCTTCAAAAAACAAGGATATTCCTACCGGTGATATTGAAGTTATAGTTAATGATCTTAGAGTGCTTTCAAAAGCACAGACTCCTCCTTTTGAAATTGTTGACGAAAGCAAAACGGCCGAAGAACTCAGACTAAAGTACCGATACCTCGATTTAAGAAGAAAGCCTTTGCAGGATAATATTATTTTGCGTTCTAAAATTGCAAAGGTTGCTCGTGATTATTTTTATGAAAACGGCTTTATCGAGATTGAAACACCAATGCTCATCAAGTCAACCCCTGAAGGTGCCCGTGACTATCTTGTTCCGTCAAGAATTCACAAAGGCAGTTTTTACGCACTTCCTCAGTCACCTCAAATTTATAAACAACTTCTTATGCTTTCGGGCTTTGACAGATATATTCAGCTTGCAAGGTGTTTTCGTGACGAGGATTTAAGAGCTGACCGCCAGCCTGAATTTACCCAAATTGATATGGAACTTTCCTTTGCTTCAATGGAAGAGATCATGGAAATCAACGAGGGTCTTTTCAAAAGGCTGTTTAAAGAGGTGCTCGGCAAAGAACTGACAACACCGTTTGAAAAACTCACCTATTCAGAAGCTATGAACAGATTTGGTAGTGATAAGCCTGATGTTCGTTTTGGTATGGAAATTACAGATGTTTCAGAAGTTGTCAAAGACTGTGGTTTCGGGGTTTTCTCAGGTGCGGTTAAAAACGGTGGCAGCGTAAGAGCTATCACTGCAAAAAATGCAGCTTCAATACTTACCAGAAAAGAGATTGATAAGCTTACCGAATATGTTCGGGGCATAGGAGCAAAGGGTCTTGCCTTTATCCGTTGGGTTGATAAAGAACCTTCCTGCGGATTCAAAAAATTCCTCAGTGATGACGAGTTTAACGGTATTATCAATAAGGTTGGTGCCGAACAGGGTGATGTAGTTCTCTTTGTAGCGGATAAAAATTCTGTTGTACTGCCTACCCTTGGTGCTTTAAGACTTAAAGTTGCTAAAAAGCTTGATATTATTCCTGATGTTTTCAAGTTCGTTTGGATTGTGGATTTTCCGTTCTTTGAGTTTGACGAAGAAAGCGGTGAGTGGATTGCAATGCACCATCCGTTTACAATGCCAAAGGAAGATTGTTTGCAATATCTTGATAACGATAAGGGTAAAGTTGTGGCAAAAGCCTATGACCTTACGCTTAACGGAACAGAGCTTTCTTCAGGTTCAATAAGAATAACCGACTATGAGCTTCAACAAAAAATGTTCCGTGCACTCAAGCTTACAGATGAAGAGATTGAAGCGAAGTTTGGTTTTCTTGTTGAAGCGTACAAGTACGGTGCTCCGCCTCACGGAGGTATGGGAATCGGTCTTGACAGAATTGCAATGCTTTTGTCAGGGGCAGACAGTCTTAGGGATGTCACAGCATTTCCGAAAGTACAAAATGCCTCCGAACTTATGAGTGAAAGTCCTGCACCTGTGGATGACGAAAGTCTGGATGTTTTGGGCATAAAAGTTGAACAGTAATGATGCACAAATAAATTATGCGTTAATAGTGCAAAACAACTAACTGTACATAAAAAATTAACATTTTTTATTTAAATTAAAGGTAGATTTTTAAAGTGCAATATTATATAATTATTATACAGCAAAATAATTGTTAGGATGTGAAAAATATGAAGAAGTCAATATCATTGTTCCTCACTGTTTTAATGGCTCTTTCAGTCGTTGCTGTTGCAGGAACAGCCTCTGCTGTTGAAACGGCTACAGTAAATGACAAGGTATGTAAGGTAGGTGGCACGGTTACTTATACTTACAAACTGACAACTCCCGGTAAAGCAGAAGATTTTCAGGGAGAGCTCGACTACTCATCAGGTCTTGCTCTTGAGGATTTTGTGTTGAATGAAACAAACGGTTTGGTTACATATAACACAAAAATCGAAGGTGCTGTTTATTATACGGGCTCTTCCCCAGAAGAAACAGGAAAATCTTATGATTATACAGGCGGAGTTACTCTGATTACTGCAAAGTTCAGAGTAAAAGAGGCCGGTGTACAAGCAGTTGAAAACAAGATGTATATTGTTACCGGTATTGACGGCACACAATATTACGATTTTGGAAAAAATATTAGCTGCGAGGAAAGTGAAACTATCACAGTTGACACTTATGCTGTTGAATCACTTTCACTTGATAAAAATTCACTTGCAGTTTATACAGGCAAAACAGCACAACTTAAAGCTACTGTAAATCCTGAGTATGCAACAAATGCAGACCTCAAATGGACATCAAGTGATGAATCTGTTGTAACTGTTGAAGCAAACGATACAGATGCAACTCTCACAGCTGTTAGGCCGGGTACATCAACAATTACAGTAAGTTGCGGAACATTCTCCGCAAAATGTGATGTTACAGTTGCTGATGAAATTATTAATGTAAGTTCGCTTACACTATCCCCTGCAGCCGCTACTGTTAAGGTTACTAAAACTCAGAAGCTGACAGCAACAATTGCACCTGCAAACGCAACTGTAAAAGATGTAGAATGGTCTACAAGCAACAAAAATGTTGCAACAGTAACAAGTGCCGGTGTTGTAAAAGGTGTCAGCAAAGGTACAGCTACCATCACAGCAAAAGCTAAGGATGGCTCCGGAGTAAAAGCAACAGCAAAAATTACAGTTACTCAGCCTGTTACAAGTCTTTCAGTAGCAAAGTCATTAACTGTAAATGTGAAAGCTAAGAAAACTCTGAAAGCTACTATCAAGCCAACAAATGCAAACAACAAATCTCTCACTTGGACATCATCAAATGCTAAAGTTGCAAAGGTAAGTGCAAAAGGTATAGTAACAGGTCTTAGAAAAGGTTCTGCAACTATCACTGTAAAAACAAAGGATGGTTCAAATAAAACTGCAAAATGTAAGGTAACAGTTATTCAGCCGGTTAACAAGGTTACACTTCCTAAAAAAGCAACCGTTAAGGTTAAGGGCAAACTCAACCTTGCTAAGAAGGTAAAGGTAACACCTACAAACGCAAACAACAAAACCCTAAAGTGGACTTCTAAAAAGACAAAAATTGCTAAGGTAAGTTCAAAGGGTGTTGTAACAGGCGTTAAAAAAGGTTCTGCCGTAATTACAGCCACAACTAAGGATGGCTCAAAAAAATCTGCTAAATGTACAGTGACTGTTAAAAAATAACAGAAAATTGTCTGAAATAGGTATAAATCAACAGGCGGTGTTTCACCTCCTGTTGAGATGCCTTATTATAAAATAAAATAAAGAAAGGACAATCGCCAATGAAAAGAGTGTTATCAATTGTGTTCACACTTATGATGGTGTTGTCTGTAGCTACTACGGGGTTAGAAGCCTCGGCAGCAGGAACTACAGTCAATGGCAAATCAGCAAGTGTGGGCTCAATAGTAACCTATTCTGTAAATCTTAAAACGCCTGAAGCGTTGGAGGATTATCAGGGTACAGTTCAGTACAACTCAACCGGACTTGAATTAAAGTCGCTTGTTGCAACAGACGACAATTTTGTTTCGAATGTTGAAACAGATAATTCCGGTAATTTCAAAAAATTTATTAACAGCGATGCAATTGCAAGCGACGGCACTGCAAGCCTGGAATACAATGCATCATCACTTACAGCACTTGACTATACAAGTTCAAAAGCTGTATTGACACTTACCTTTCAGGTTATTAAAGAAGGTACTTGGAAAATCAATAATAATTGGCAGGTAATCACAGGTTGGTCAAAAACTGATGACGGTACTGCTTATTATGACAACGGAGTACAGAAAACCAGCGGTGTCATTACAGATGAAAAAACTGAAGTCGGTGAAGTAGATCCTCTCAAGGCAACAGTCAACGGCAAAAGTGCAGAAGTTGGCGATACTGTTTCCTTTACATATAGACTTACATCAGATCTTAAAATTGAAGATCTTCAGGGTAATGTTATATATTCTAACGCAGGTCTCAAACTGAAAGAATTTACACCAATTGAAACAACAGGTGCTGTTTATAACACAGATAAAATTCTTGATGACGGAACAACCGCTATCCATTATAACTTTTCATCTCCTGTAAATACATATGACTGCAAAAATGACAGAGATTTCTTCACAGCAACATTTGAAGTTATCGCAGCAGGCATATGGACAGTAAGATACGATGTTGAGTATTTGGATGGTCAGAATTCTGACTACACACCTATTCAACTTGTTGACAACGGCGTTGTAACAGGTAACGGAAACTATAGCGATACTTCCGACGGCAGCAACATTGTAATAAGTAATGATAAACCTATAACTACTACAACCACTGCATCTACAACTGTTTCAACTACAAAAGCAGGTACAACTGCAACAGTTAACGGTCAGAAATATAATGTTGGTGATACAGTTAAATATACTTATGTTATAAAAGATGATTACCCTATTGAAGACTTACAGGGTGACTTGCTCTATTCTTCAGAAGGTCTTACTCTTATTAATTTCAACTCTCTTGTAACCAGAGGTGTTATGTATAACACTGAGGATAAAGATGATCCAAGAGCTCCGCTCGTTCATTACTCCATTTCATCACCACTTCAAACATATGATTGTACAAACGGACTTTCAGTATTTGAAGCTGAGTTCCTTGTAACAAAATCCGGTGAATGGACAATTGAATTTGATCTACAGTATCTTGACGGACAAGAAGACAACGGTAAATCAGTTGAGATTGTAGCAAAGAGCAAAGTAGTAGAGAGCAGTTTTGAAAAAGAAGAAAAGGTTGAGCTTGTTAAAGAAGACCCTACTTCAACAACAAACACAACCGCTACAACTTCGTCAACAAAGTCAACTACTAATACAACAGCTACATCTACAACAAAACCAAGTGAAATAAAATATGCAACAGTAAACGGTACTAAGTATGCAGTAGGAAGTACAGTCAGCTATACATATAAAGTAACAGCTGAACTTCTTATTGAAGATATGCAGGGTAACCTCATTTATTCAAATGATGGTTTAAAATTAAGCAGCTTTGTTTCTCACGAAACAAACGGTGTTATTTACAACACAAACAAGAAACTTGATGACGGTTCAACAGCCGTTCACTATAACTTCGTTTCAGCTTTGGTGCCTTACGATTGTAAGCAGGGCAGAGATTTCTTCACAGCTGAATTTGTTATAACTGAACCTGGTGACTGGGTGATTTATTATGACCTTCAGTATCTTGACGGTCAGGATGATGACCATAATTCGGTATATCTTGTAACAGAAGGTAAAGATGAAGATGGTGCTGTTTATAGTGCTGACGGAACAATTACACTTGTAAATGATCCTACAACTACTAAGGCTGAGCCAACAACTACAAGCTCAAGCACAACAGTAACAAAAACACAGCCTACAACTACTTCAAGTACAACGGTAACAAAGACACAGCCGACAACTACATCAAGCACAACGGTAACAAAGACACAGCCTACAACTACTTCAAGCACAACGGTAACAAAAACACAGCCTACAACTACTTCAAGTACAACGGTAACAAAGACACAGCCTACAACTACTTCAAGTACAACGGTAACAAAAACACAGCCTACAACTACTTCAAGTACAACGGTAACAAAGACACAGCCTACAACTACTTCAAGTACAACGGTAACAAAGACACAGCCTACAACCACTTCAAGCACAACAGTAACTGTACCGCAAACAGAGGTTCCTAAGGTGTACGCAATAAGCACAATGTTGAAGAATGTAACTTCAAGCAACTCCGCAAAGGAAATTAAAGAAGGAGACGCTTATATTGCAATTCTTACACCGGATAGCGGTTATCAGATTGCATCAGTTCTTGTTGCAGTAGGAGGAAGTATCATCACACCAACTGCAAACATTGACGGAAGCTATTCCGTAATGATTCCAAATGTAAGTGCTGATATTTCAATTCAGGCAGTTGCAACAGAAATTCCAAAACCAACAACAACAGCATCAACTACTGAATCCACAACAACAAAAACACAGCCTACAACAGCTCCTGTTGAGTATCTTGTTTCAACAATGATTTCACCTGCAAACGGTGCAACAATTGATAATGTAGGTAAAACAGTTGTTAAGGGTTCTGCATATTCAGCAGTAGTAACTCCTGCTGATGGATATCAGATTGCTCAAGTAGTTGCAAAGATGGGTTCTAAAGAAATCAGTACAATTAAGGCAGGCGAATCTTACATTGTAAGTGCTACAGATGTAGATGCAGATATTACAATCATTGTTGTAGCAGAAAAGAAGCCTGAGCCAACAACTACAAGCTCATCCACAACAACTGTAACATCTTCTACAAAGCAGAGCGATACAAAAACTACCGCTACAACTGCCACAACAGCAACAACTGCAACTACAGCTCCAAAGCCTGTAGAGTATGTTGTATCAAATATGCTTGTAAATGTTAATTCTGATAATAACACAACAAAGGTAACAGAAGGCAGTGTATATACAGAAACACTCTCCCCTGCAGATGGTTACAAGATTGATTCTGTAAGCGTTAAAATGGGTGATGCAACTGTTGATGCAGTTAAATCAGGCGATAATTACATTATTAGCATTGCTTCTGTAAAAGGCAATATTTCTGTTATTGCAACAGCAAGCAAGATTCAGGTTCCTACAAGTTCTTCTTCTACTACTGTAACTGTAGCTCCTGCTAAAGAATATTCAGTATCAACACAGCTTAAGAATGTTATTTCTGTAAACTCTTCTGTTCAGAAAATTAAAGAAGGAACATCCTATTCAACAATCCTTACACCTGAAGAGGGATATGCAATTGACACTGTTCTTGTAACAATGGGTGGCAATGTTGTTAATCCTACAAAGTCAGGTAACAATTACATTATCAATATTCCATCAGTAACAGGTGACATTTCAATTATTTCAACTGCTTCACTTGTTCCTACAACAGCAACAACTGCAACAAAACCTTCTACATCTGTAACTAATCCGTCTACAAAGGAAACTACAGTTACTTCAACTGCTAAGGTTGATGTATTCTACAATGTTACAGCACTCCTCACAGATAACATTACTTCTATTAACACAGAAAAATCTGTTAAGGAAGGTTCATCTTACTCAACAATTCTTATTGCAGCTGACGGTTACAAGATTAGCAATGTTCAGGTAACAATGGGCGGTAAGGCTGTTGAAACAGTTCAGTCTGACAATAATATCCTTATTTCTATTCCTAATGTAACAGGCGATATTAATATCATTGCAGCCGCAACAAAAATTCCTGTTGAAACAACAAAACCATCACAGACATCCTCAACAAGTAAAGTTCTCAAAGACTTCAGTGTTCAGGTTGTAGCTCCAAATGCACAGCTCTCCAACACTGCAACAACAGTTAAGGAAGGCTCTAATTACTCAGTAGTAATTACACCTGATGAAAATTATGAAATTTCAAGTGTAAATGCATTTATGGGCAGCTCAAAGATTGCACCTGTTCAGGCAGGTAAATCTTACACAATCAATGTAAGCAATGTAACAGACAATATTGTTATCGTTGTTGAAACAAAGGCTATCCCTGTTACAACATCTACAACTTCAACTACTGCTCCAAAGCCGGTTGAATATGTTGTATCTAACTTGCTCAAGAATGTAACTTCATCTAATAATACAGAAAAAGTTCAGGAAGGTTCTCTCTACACTGAAACACTTTCACCAATTGATGGTTACAAGATTGATTCTGTACAGGTTAAGATGGGCGACACAGAGATTCTGCCTGTTAAGTCAGACAACAGCTATATCATTAGCATTCCATCTGTAACAGGTAATATCTCAGTAATTGCGACAGCAAGCGAGATTGAGGTTCCGACAACAGCAACCACAGCCACTACAGCAACAACAGCAACAACTGCAACAACTCCGACAACTCAGCCGGTAACACAGGAAACTATTCCTAGCACAACACCTGGTGAAGTTATCAAGATTTCTAAGATTACTCTTGATAAGAGCGTTCTTACAGTAACAGAAGGTCAAAAGGTTGATATAACTGCATTTATCTATCCTGGTTATACAACTCAAAAGACTGTTACATGGTCTGTTACAAGTTCCAGAGTTGGTGTAGTATCACAGACAGTTAATACAGAGAATATGCTCTATGATGCTGAAGGCTATAGCTACTGCAAAGAGAAAGCTGTATTCACAGCAAAAGACGATGGAACAACAGTTGTCAAGGCAGTAACAGATACAGGACTTGTAGCTAAATGTATAATTACAGTTGTTCCTGCAGCTAAGACACTTTCTGTAAGTCCTACTTCTGTAAGTCTAAAGGTTAAAGGTACAAAGACACTTAAAGCAACAGTAGGCCCTACAAGTATCAGCAGTTCTTATAAAAAGGTTACTTACACATCTTCTAACAAGAAGGTTGCAAAAGTTAGTTCAGCAGGTAAGATTACAGCAGTTGGTAAGGGTACATGTACAATCACAGTTACAAGTTCCGATAATACTAAACTTAAAAAGACAGTTAAGGTTACTGTTACACAGCCTGTAACAAGCATCACTTCAAGTTCTAAGAGTGTTTCTCTCGCAAAGAAGGGTGCAAGCAAGACTGTTAAGATTACAATTTCACCTTCAAATGCTAACAACAAAAAAGCCTCTGTTACAGTAAACAAGAAAGGCTATATTAAACTTAGCAAGACAACTCTTACTAAGACAGGAAACCTCAAAATAACTGCAGTTAAGAAGGGTACCGTAACCATAACAGTTAAGGCAAAAGACGGTTCCGGTAAGAATGTTAAGATTAAGGTTACTGTTAAGAAGTAAAATTTGAAATTATTAAGTTTGATGTTCAAGAGATTATCACAACAAATCCTGATGCAGATTTAACTTAATAAGAAAATTAAATTCAATTTTGTAGAGCTGTGGCATTAGGCTCGCAAAGTAAAAGACCGGGTAACCTAAAGGGTTGCCCGGTCGATGTTTTTATAAAAAACTCGCATTATTGTTCATATACAGAGAAGACGGCTAAACTATCATCATTTTCCAAATCAATAGTTAAAATAAGACTGTAACAGTTTTATCTGTTACAGCCTCGTTATTTTCTAAAGGTTTTTATTCAAGAAAAGCATAATCTTTATCAGAAAGGAAGTTATCAATCCCAAAACAGATCAGTACTTTATCAAATTTTGTATTTTTACAGATTTCTTCGCTGACATCTTTTTTATAATATCTCATATCAACCAGTGTAATTTCAGAAAAGTTTTCGCTTAGAAAAGGAGTCAAACAATGGCTGAAGCTATCTTTAATAATTAAAAGTTTTTCTTTGTTTGTGCTGTTAGGATTTTTAACAGTAGTAATAGGGTTATTACCGTTTAGAAAAACCTCATATTTGTCTGCACCTTTGAGATTTTCTTTAAAATACATAGAATCAAAAGTTGTTGACTTTCCGTTGGCAGTGATTTCGCAGGTGGATTTATTTTCTTTGTTGTTCCAAATTTCGAGAGTGTCACTGTCAACAAGCCAAAAACCTGAGGTATTGTAGGTTGTGCCGTAAAAACCTTTGTTTTTTTCAATTGAAAAAGTATCAGTTGATTTTGGGGTAATTCCTAAGTTGTTGCAGAGTGTTTTATAAGCAAGGTAAGCACCTTGTGTTGTCCAGTGGTGGTCAGTACGATAATAAATTTGTATATTTGATTTTTCGGTTTTAAAAACATCTCGTAAGTCAATAAAATTAAGATTGTTTTCCACACAAAAATTATTTATTGTGGAAAAGTACTCGTCATCCTTGTACTCTTTGTGGTTAAGCGGAAGAACATCGTCCATAATATATCCGGTTGACGGTGCGATCAAAACAGTTGTGTCAATTCCTGTTTTTTTGGAAAAGTCTGCGGTAACAGAAAGATTAAGGTTGAGTCTTTCGTCCGTTTCAGGTTCATTTATCAAGTAACCGTCGCTACATAAATAAACTCCGTCACTTCCGTTGTTTAATGCAATCAGGTTTGAATAGCTGTTGATTCCCATAAAAGTATCACGCAAAAGCATATGGTCATTAATGTAGCTTTCAAAATTTTGCTCAAAATCCCCGTCTGTTAAGGTGGTAAAGTTTACTTCAGGGAATTTTTGCAGATAGCGTTTTTCTTTAGGACTAAAATCCTCTTTTGGAATAATCCAGAACATTACGGCAAAAACACCAATAAAAGTCAAAAAGATAACAGTAATTATATATTTGGATTTTTCCGTCATAAATACACCTCAAAAAACTCATTATAAAACATATTCTATATCTTTTTCAAACTAATGTCAATTATCAATTGTAATAAAATGTCATTGGGTGTATAATAGCATCAGGTGGTGTTTATGTACAGCAAATTTATGGACAAATTAATAAAACGGCTAACCCCAAGCAAATTTGTTTATGGTGTAGCATTAATTTGCATTGTTATAATGGCAATTTTTAATATATTTTATCACTATGTTCCGGAAACTGTTAAATCTGAAAATCTCAATTTAAAAGAAAATACAAACACTTCTCTGCTTGTAAACATAAATACTGCCACAGCTGAGGAACTTGAAGAATTGCCTTCAATTGGTACAAAAACGGCAGACGAAATAATAATATATAGAAATAACAACGGAAAATTCAGTGACCCTAAAGATATTTTAAATGTTAAAGGAATCGGCGAGAAAACTTATGAAAAAATTAAGGAATATCTGACGGTATAAATATTTATTAAAAAACATTATAATTCCAAAAGACAAAATTAAAAATATATACCTATGTTAAAATGAATATGTATATTATATTTGCTGGAGGTCAATATAATGGCAGATGTAAAAAGAATTTTTGTTGAAAAAAAAGACGGCTTCAATGTTGAAGCAAAGCAAATACTTTGGGATTTAAGGCACAACCTTGGTATTCGCTCACTTACAGGACTTAGGTTTGCAAATCGCTATGATGTTGCAGGGCTTAGTGACGAAGAATTCTCAAAGGCAAAAGTAACTGTTTTTTCAGAGCCTAATCAGGACAATGTCTATGATGAGCAGTTTCCGGTTGACGAGGGTTGGAAGGTTTTTGCTATGGAGTACCTTCCGGGTCAGTATGATCAGCGTGCAGATTCTGCTTCGCAGTGTGTACAGTTGCTTACAGCAGGCGAACGCCCACAGGTTGTTTCAGCCAAAGTTGTTGCACTAAACGGCGATATTACGGACGAAGATGTTGAAAAAGTCAAAGCGTATTTGATTAACCCGGTTGAAAGTCGTGTGGCTTCGCTTGAAAAGCCTGAAACTTTGGATATTCCTGTTGAAGTTCCCGATAATGTTGCTCGTATAGACGGCTTTATCAGCTGGAATGACGATGAAATGGAAAATTACTATAACTCAATGGGATTTGCGATGACACTTGCCGACCTCAAGTGGTGCCGTGATTATTTCCGTGATGATGAACACAGGGACCCAACCGTTACCGAACTCAGAGTTATTGATACTTATTGGTCAGACCATTGCCGTCATACAACTTTCCTTACAAGGCTTAATAAGGTAGAAATTCAGAAAAAGGCACTTTCAAAGGCTGTTGAAGACGCCCTCAGTGCCTATTATGAAGCAAGAGATGAAGTCTACGGTGCTGATACTAACCGTGATGTAAGCCTTATGGATATGGCTCTGATGGGAATGAAGCTTCTTAAAAAACGAGGACAAATTCCCGACCTTGACGAAAGTGAAGAAATCAACGCTTGTTCAATTAATGTTCCTGTCACCATTGACGGTGTTGAGGAGCAGTGGCTGTTGCAGTTCAAGAATGAAACTCACAACCATCCTACCGAAATCGAACCTTTCGGCGGTGCGGCAACTTGCCTAGGCGGTGCAATTCGTGATCCGCTCAGCGGGCGTTCATATGTTTATCAGGCTATGCGTGTGACAGGTTCGGGCGACCCGACAATTCCGTTTAAAGACACAATGCACGGCAAGCTTCCTTCAAGAAAAATCACAACCGGTGCAGCACAGGGTTATTCTTCATACGGTAATCAGATTGGTCTTGCTACAGGTCAGGTTACTGAGCTTTATGATAAGGGCTATGTAGCTAAAAGAATGGAAATCGGTGCGGTTATAGGTGCTTCTCCAAAGGAGAATGTCATTCGTGAAGTTCCTCAGCCTGATGATGTTATTGTCCTCCTTGGCGGACGCACAGGCCGTGACGGCTGCGGTGGTGCAACAGGTTCTTCAAAGGCACACACAGAGTCGTCAATTGAAACCTGCGGTGCCGAGGTTCAGAAGGGTAATGCCCCTACCGAGAGAAAAATTCAGCGTCTTTTCAGAAATCCGGTTGTTTCTAAAATGATAAAGAGATGTAATGACTTTGGTGCAGGTGGTGTTTGCGTTGCAATAGGCGAGCTTGCAGACGGACTGACAATTTCTCTTGATAAAGTAACAAAAAAATATGAGGGACTTGACGGAACAGAGCTTGCAATTTCTGAATCTCAGGAAAGAATGGCAGTGGTTCTTAATAAGTCAGATGTAGATAAATTCATAGAAGAATCGCTCAAAGAAAACCTCGAAGCAACTGCTGTTGCAGTTGTTACCGAAAGCCCTAGACTTGTAATGAACTGGCGTGGCGATACTATTGTTGATATTAGCCGAGAATTTCTTAATACAAATGGTGTTACTCAGGTTGCAGAGGCTTACATCAGTATTCCTGATGCTGAGGATTGCTACAGAGAAAATGCTCCTGAGGTTTTGGCAGATTTGAGTGTTAAAGACGCTTTTAAAGCAAACTTAGGCAGACTTGAAGTTTGTTCTCAAATTGGTCTTGCTGAGCGGTTTGATGCTTCCATCGGTGCGTCTACAGTAATTATGCCGTTTGGCGGTAAAACTCAGCTTACACCACAGGAGGCAATGGCTGCAAAAATTCCTCTTATTAAAGGCGAAACAGACGATGCTTCTGCGATGTCATTTGGATTTATTCCGGGTGCTTCAAGATGGAGTCCTTTCCATGGCTCGGCTTATGCAGTAGTTGAAAGTACCTCAAAGCTCCTTGCAATCGGTGCAAACCCATTGACTGCAAGGTTGACTTTCCAAGAATATTTTGAAAGACTCCACGATGTTCCGGAAAGATGGGGCAAGCCGGCAGCTGCTCTGTTGGGTGCAATGGAAGCACAGATTAAGCTTGGGCTGCCTTCAATCGGCGGTAAAGACTCGATGTCGGGTTCTTTTGAAGATTTGGATGTTCCTCCAACACTTGTTTCTTTTGCTGTTGCAATGACAAAGGCAAGCAAGACAGTTTCGGCAGAGTTTAAAAAAGCAGGTTCAAAGGTTATTTATGTTCCTGTTCCTGAAAATAAAGAAACACTTATGCCTGACTGGGATAAGCTTATTGATATGTACAAGGCAGTTTATGCTCTGTTTGAAGCAGGTAAAGTTCGTTCAGCTTCTGTTGTTAAAGAAGGCGGTTGTGCAGCGGCTGTTGCAAAGGCAAGTTTTGGTAATATGCTTGGCTTTGAATTTACTCCTGATTATACTTATACTAAAAAAGAATTGTTTGCACCGCTTGCCGGCTCTCTTGTGATTGAACTTGAAGACGGTGCGGAACTCAACATCGAGATTCCACACTATAACCTTGGTACAACAACCGAAAAGCCTGAAATTACAGTCAACGGCGAAACTCTCACTCTTGACGAACTTATTGAAGAGTGGACTGCTCCGCTTGAGAAGGTGTTCCCTACAAAGGCAGAAGTTCCTGAAATAAAAACCGAGGCACCGCTTTATACAGAAAGAAACACTTCATCACCTGTTATCAAGGTTGCAAAGCCAAAGGTGTTTATTCCATGCTTCCCTGGTACAAACTGTGAAATTGACACCATGCGTGCTTTTGAAAAGGCAGGAGCCGAGGTCGAAACTCTTATCGTTAAGAACTTAAAGCCTTCTGATATTGAAGAAACAATCAAGTCTATTGAAAAGGCAGTACGCTCCAGCCAGATTATTATGTTCCCGGGTGGATTCTCCGGCGGTGATGAGCCTGACGGTTCGGGCAAATTTATTGCTACAACATTCAGAAATCCTGTAATTGCAGAGGCTGTGAATGATTTGCTCAAAAACAGAGATGGTCTTGCACTTGGTATCTGTAACGGTTTCCAGGCACTTATCAAACTCGGTCTTGTGCCAAACGGTGAGATTGTTGAGATTGCAGAAAACGCTCCAACCCTCACATTTAACACAATCGGCAGACATATCAGCCATATGGCTTATACAAGAATTACAAGTGCAAAGTCACCGTGGTTTTCTTCGGTAAATGCAGGCGATGTTTTTGCCGTCCCTGTTTCGCACGGAGAAGGTAGATTTGTAGCTGACGATCAAACACTAAAATCACTTATAGAAAACGGTCAGGTTGCAACACAGTATGTTGACCTTAACGGAACCCCTAGCGAGGATATAAGATACAACCTCAACGGTTCGGTTTGTGCAATTGAGGGTATCACCTCACCTGACGGCAGAGTGCTGGGCAAAATGGGACACAGCGAGCGTAAGGGCGACAACCTCTATGCAAATGTTCCGTTTGAAAAGGATATGAAAATATTCGAGTCGGGCGTTAAATATTTTAAATAATTAAAAAAATGATGTTTCGGATTAAATCTGAAACATCATTTTTTATTACTTTATTGTTGGCAGTGAGAGGCAGTAGTTGAAAAAGTCCTGATATGTACCGTGAGGGTATTCGCTGTAGTCTTTATCATTGCGGTTTATTGCGTAGTCGGTGATCAGGTAAGTTTGCATACCGATTTTTGCCGCTGCCATATCTTCGTCAACATCATTGCCGACCATTAGCGATTCTTCAGGTTTGACACCTGCAAGCTCACAGGTTTCGCTAAAATATTTTGGGTTTGGTTTGGTGAATTTTGAAGTTTCATAGCTGGTAAACAGTATGAAATCGTCCTTATTCAGCCCTGTCCATTTTATCCGCCGTTCGGTCGCAATTTTAGGGAAAATCGGGTTTGTGGCAATTACCATATTGTAACCTTTGTTTCTGAGTATATCAACAGTATCAATTGCAATTTTGGATTGGTCGCAAGCGTCCCGTGTTTTTATAAATTCATTGTTGTAATATGCGTCAAAGTATGAAGTATGGTTTAAAATATCCGGACCCAGCAGTGATGCTGCCGAGTTCCAAAAACGCATTTTGTTTGTCATAGAGCCATCATTTTTGTACATGGCTTCCATTCCGCTGAAAATGGCACGTTCCAACATTTTTGGCTCAACATTGATGTACGGACAAACTGCTTCGCTCAGTGATGTTAGGTATAGTTTTATAAACCTTCTCATATCCATTGGCAGAAGTGTTCCGTCAAGGTCAAAAAAAATGTTTTTAATCATAATGTTCTCTTTCCTTTCCTTGGTTATATATAAATTAGTTGGCTTGCATATTGACATATTCTGCTCGTAGCTTGCTGTAGGCAAAACGCTGACTGCTGTAAATGCTGTAGTAGCCTGACAGCATATAACTTATACAAACTGCAACTACAAAAAAGGCAAGGCCCTCGCCGCCAAAAAGTTCAACACTGAGCAAAATTGAGGCTATCGGGCAGTTTACTACACCGCAAAACACAGCAACAAGCCCCAATGCAGCACCAAAGCTTGGGTCAAGACCCAACAATGTGCCAAACGCACAGCCAAAGGTTGAACCGATGAACATTGTAGGAACGATCTCACCGCCCTTAAAACCGATAGCCATCGTAACAGCGGTGAAAATCATTTTAAGTACAAAGTCGTAGTAGTTTGCAGTTCCGTCATTAACTGCCGACAAAATCACCGAATTGCCCAGGCTTGTATATCTTGTGCCAAAAATTAAAGTGAGCAAAATGTAGAAAAAACCGCCTGCTATTATTCTTAAATACGGGTTTTTAATCAGGTTGCCAAAGCCGATTTTAGTGTATTTGAGTGTCAGGCAAAATATTATGCTGACAAATGCACACAAAACAGCCAGTCCGCCTGTGGCAAGCATAGGCATAAGCGAAAGTTTGGGTACTGCAGGTAAATGGTATGAGTGTGAACCGTTGTGAAGCAGCAAACTGATTGCGTATGCACTTAAGCTTGAAACTACACACGGTACAAAAGCCGAGTAGTAAAGCACACCTACGGCTATTACTTCCATAGCAAAAAATGCCGCCGTAAGGGGCGTTCCGAAAAGTGCAGAGAACAAAGCTCCCATTCCGCACATAACGGCGGTGTTCATATCCCTTGAATCAAGTTTAAATATTCTGCCGACCTGTGCTCCGATACTGCCTCCAAGCTGAAGAGCAGCCCCCTCTCGCCCTGCCGAACCTCCAACAAAGTGGGTAATAATCGTGCTGACAAATATCATCGGAGCTATTACAATCGGCACACCTTTTAAGTCCCTTATTGATTGCAAAATTAAGTTTGTTCCACCGTCTCCCGAAAGCTTAGCCTTTTCGTACATCATAACTATAATTAGTCCGAGAAACGGCATAAGCAAAATTGTGTTAGGAATTTCCTGATGAATACCTACGGCAAATGATATTCCCTTGTTAAAGATTGTGCCGATCAATCCGCCAATACTCCCTGTAATTGCGGAAATAACCAGCCATTTGACAAACACCATTATATAATTTATAACTCGCCTTATCTTAAGCTCAGCTATCCATAGTGTATCTTTCAATTTATCCAATTTACACAACTCCTACCACTCATTAAACTATTATATCACCAACAAAATGCCTTATCAATGCAAAATGAAAAATAAACCTTTAAAAAAAGGACAAAATATGTTATCGGCGCGTTGTAAAATGAAGTTGAAATAATAAAAAAGTATCCATAGCCACGATTCTGTAGTAGAATTGAGTTTGCAGACACCAATTCGAAAGGAATCATCACTATGGAGAATTCCAATTGTAACACAGAGCGCAAGAAATATCAA
>JAFTGC010000020.1 GCA_017458105.1 Ruminococcus sp.
CTTCGCTGATAAAATCAATAATCTGCCGAGAAAGATACTCGGTTACCATACTCCGGAAGAACTCTTCGAGCAGGAACTTAATAGAATTTACAGGGCAGCATGAGCCGAGCCGCCGCGAGTTTTCCTCGCTCGTCGCTACGCACCTTCCTCGAAAAACTCGCGGCAATCTACTACAGACTAAAAAATTGTTTCAACTTGCTATTGCAATTTGCGAACAATAAATAATTGGTAATGCTTTTTCAATTCGCATAAAACATTTTCTACGTCGGGATAAAGCGTACCGCCGTGTCGGCTCAGATAGATTTGCTCTTCCTTACAACATTCACACATAATATTCATCGCTTGCTTATGAGGCAATTTAGGCAGAACTGATTCTGCAATCATTTCAAGCGTTTTTCCCATATAGCTCGCCATTTCCTCAGCAGTAATATTTCTTTGATTATGTTTCGTGAGAATCGTATTCCATGCAGGAATGACTTGCTCCGAGCTGTCCCAAAGCGTTCCATCTAAATCAAAAATGACTCCTTGTTTTATTTTAAAATGCATATAAATCTCTCGTAATAAAATGCTTAACTTCTCTATTATTTTCAAAATCCATTGTACGATAAAAATCCGGATAATCTTTGTAAGTTTTTTAAACAATTTGTTCGACCTTTTCAATCCAATTCGGGCGATAGTCGTTTGTATAATTGAAAGTGTTATTTTTTATTTCGGCAACCTTTACAAAACCGTTTTCGTTATCGTAAAAAATCACCTCATCACACAACGGTAAAACTCTTATGAGCGATTCAAGACGGTTTTGATATCTGAGCTTTACATAATCCTTGGGAATATCGTGACCGCCCTTGCGCACACGGTTGGCAATGTGCAAAAGGCTTTCCTCCACGGAATTCAGTCCGACATAGAACATAACGATATCATACCCTTGCTTTCGTGCCTGACGGATGGTTTTTCCACTCGATGACCCGCAAGCGTTGTTTCCTGAGTAAAGGTCAGTTTGTTTTCAAGGCAGTACTGAATCATGTTAGTATCGTCAGTTTCATCGTCAAAACCACTGTTTGAAATAATCTTCAAGCCTTTTAATGCACCAATCAGACTTGTTTTTCCTACACCGTCTATTCCTGCAACTAAAATATATTTCATAACAAACCTGATTCCTTTATCTTGTTTTCTTCAATGTCAGTATACCATATACAAAAACAAATAACAACAGTTTTACATATCAAAAATTAATAATCATTGATTACATGTTTTACTAATCTCTTCTATTTAGTTTTGCGTTAATATCTTCACGATAGTTTGTTTAACTATAAATACCTTGCGTTTTTCATCATACACAAATTGCAAGTTTAGTTACACTTGAACCGTTAAGTGTAAATTAGGCTACAGATTGGGGGCATATTGCATATAGACAACGGCAATTTTTTATGCTATATTAGTATTGTAATAAAAAACAAAAGGAGTAATTACCATGAAAAAAATAGTTATTACATCAGTCGCACTTTCACTCTGTGCACTTACCGCCGTATTCTGCTTTACAGCCTGCGGCAACGCTGACAATTCTTCCGACAGCACCACAACCACCGCTGCGGTCGAAACGACCGAAGCAGCCAAGACTGCTCTTGTCGGAACATGGGAATCCGTAGAAGCTCCCGGCACATCCTACACCTTCAATGAGGACGGCACAGGCTCGCTTAACGGAGAAGGCTACTCAACGGAGTTCAAGTATGTTGACAAGGGTTCAAAGGTTGAATTCATCTACGGCGAAACGACCACGGGAGAGGAAAACGATTACACAATTAAGGGCGACACGCTCAGCCTGACATCCGAAGGATACGGCACACTTACCTATAAAAAGACAGACGATACTCAGAAAGCTACCGAAAGCAGTGCGGTTGCCCAGCCTGATTCCGCACTTTTAGGCACCTGGAAAAATACAAAAGAGGATGAGACCCTCACCTTTAACGCCGACGGCACCGGAAGTATCAAATCCAAAGCTACTAAGTCATCCTTTACCTTTGAGGACAAAGGCTCGTCTGTGGAATTGAAGTTTGCTACTACAGATTCTCAGACTATCTCCTATACGCTCAAGGACGGCAAGCTCACCATAACAGCAGCCGACGGCACAGTATCCCATTTCACAAAGAAGTAAGTTAGCGTCTTAACCGGAGTCACTCCGCTTCGCTATAAAAATATCCCCCTAAAGCTTTGGTTGCTTTAGGGGGATTGATTTTATCTGTATTTTGCAAGGAAATTTTTATTATAGGTTTCGCAGTCATTAAACAGTGCTTCGCACTCAGCTTCGGAAGAAACTGTTCCGCTGTACCATGACTGGCTTTCGTAATATGCTTTGATTGACGGTGTTTTAAAGATGTAGCCGTGGTGAGCGTATATGTCGTTGATTATGCTCTGAACAGTGTCTGCAGAAAGTCCCGCAACATCGCTTGCTGTAAGGTAGGTTGAGCTTGTTGTGTAATAGCTTATGTAGGTAGGGTTGTAGCTTTCTGTTGTAGGAGCAACATATTTTGTGGTTGGTGCCACATATTGTGTTGTAGGCGGAGTATATTTTGTGGTTGGTGCCACATACTGTGTTGTAGGCGGAGTATATTTTGTGGTTGGTGCAACATATTCTGTTGTTACAAGCGGAATATACTGTGTGGTTGATTTTTTGTTTGCAGGATTTGTTGCCGATTTTTTGGTAGTTGTTGCCTTTTTGTCTGATGCTTTTGTGGCTGTTGTTTTAAAAGTTACAGAAACCGATTCGCTGATGTCAACCGTCGGTTCTTGAAATGTCACCTCAGGCTTTGATGTGGTTGTTTTCTTATCATCTGAAGAATTACAGCCCACTATTGTGAGTGTTGAAAATACTAGAGCAATTGATAAAATAACAGAAAATTTTTTCATCTTAAATCTACCTCCTTGAAAAAATACCGTTACCCACCTTTACTTTAACAGATATGACCAGTATAGTCAATATCTATCCTAAAATGTTCCAAAACTGTAATTTTTTGAATAAAGCAGTATTTTTATTGAAATGTAGATAAAAAAGCGGTATAATATAACCAATTGTATATTAAAATAAGCATAGATTTAATAAGTGTTTTTTAAACTATAAAGGGGCAAGCGGAATGAATATTATTGTTGTAGGTGCAGGCAAAATCGGCAAGTACCTTACCAAAACCCTCAGGGACGAGGGGCATGATGTCGTTGTGGTTGATATTGACGAACAGCGTGTTGACAAAGTGGTTGAGGCTCACGATGTAAACGGCATTTGCGGTAACGGTACTCAGTGTGATGTTCTTGAAGAAGCCGGGGTGGACGATGCTTACCTTGTTATTGCAACAACCGCATCCGACGAAATCAACCTGCTTTCATGTTTGATTGCAACAAAAATGGGTGCAAAGCACGCAATTGCACGAGTGCGAAACCCCCAGTATGTTCGCCAAATTGATTTTATGAAAAACGAAATGAACATATCAGTTATGGTCAACCCGGATATGAGCATTGCAACCGAAATTGCAAGGATTCTGAAATTTCCGACAGCTACCAACTATGAAACCTTTGCAAACGGCAGGGTTGATATGATTGAAGTTTCCATAAAAAGTGAAAATAATATTATAGACAAACCGATATATGAAATTTCGCAAATATACGGCAATAACTTTCTTATATGTGCGGTTCGCCGCGGAGAAGAAGTCTTTATCCCTAACGGAAATTTTGTTATCCGTGAAAAGGACAAAATCTATATTGCAGGCCCCCACAAAACGATTGTTAATATCTTTAAAGGGATGGGTATTCTCAAAAACAGAATAAAAAATGTTATGATCATCGGCGGTTCAAGAATTGCATACTACCTGACTATGCAGTTGAACAAAATGGGGATGGATGTCACTATAGTAGAAAAAAATCCCGAAAGATGCAGGTTCCTTTCAAACGAACTTCCGGAGGCAAAAATTGTACTCGGCAATGCGGCTGACCACAAGCTTCTTATTGAAGAGGGGATAGCCTCAAGTGACGCAGTGGTGACGGTTACCGACAGTGACGAAAGCAACTTTTTGGTTGCTATGTATGCCGATACTTTCAAGGTCAAAAAGTTGGTTACAAAAATAAATGAACCTGAGTTTTATCAGCTTTATGATAAAATTATGGGCGAAAGTGCGATTTCTCTGAGCCAGGTAACATCTTCAATTGTTGTCAGGTACCTCAGAGGCAGGCTTAATACAAACAGTAACGAGATGAAGTCGCTCTATAAGCTGATGGGCGGCAGTGTTGAGGCAATTGAGTTTGAGGCTCAGTCGGGGTGTGATTACATCGGCAAGCCGATAAAAACCTTGAAATTCAAGAAAAACCTTCTTATAGCATCCATTATCCGAAAACGCAAGGTTATTTTCCCGACAGGTGATGATATGATACAGTCGGGCGATATGGTTGTTATTGTTACAAAAGAAATTTCTATTCGTTCATTAAGGGATATTTTTGTATGAATTATAAGGCAGTATTTAATATGTTGGGCAAGGTGATTTTTCTTGAGGGTGCTTTGATGATTCTGCCCCTTATTGTTGCCTTGATTTACGGTGAAAAAGATACATATATGTCGTTTGTGATTCCTATTGTGTGTCTGCTTGCATTGGGACTTGCTCTGGGAATAAAGCGTCCTAAAAATAATATGATGCTTGCCAAAGAAGGTTTTGCAATCTGCGGACTTGCGTGGATTTTGCTCTCGGCTTTTGGTTGTATTCCGTTTGTGCTTTCGGGTATGATTCCAAATTATCTTGACGCATTTTTTGAAACGGTTTCGGGCTTTACCACCACAGGCTCAACGGTGCTTACAACCGTTGAGGCCAACCCTATGGGGCTGTTGTTTTGGCGAAGCTTTACAAACTGGATAGGCGGTATGGGTGTGCTTACCTTTTTTATGGCGGTTGTTCCTCAGGGCGAGGGTCAGTCTATGCACCTTATGAGGGCTGAGGTTCCGGGTCCTAAAGCCGGTAAGCTCGTGAGCAAAATGACAGATGCGTTCAGAATATTGTACATCATTTATTTTGCACTTACAATACTTGATATTGTTTTTCTGATGTTCTCGGGAATAGGTTTTTATCACAGTGTTGTTACTGCTTTTGCAACGGCTGGAACAGGCGGTTTTTCTGTAAAAGACGCTTCAATTGCAGGGTACAACAGCCCGTATGTTGAGTATGTTTCAGCTACATTTATGATGTTGTTCGGCATAAACTTCAACCTTTACTTCTTCCTGTTTTTGCGTAAATTCAAAGCAGTTTTATGCGATGAGGAGCTTAAAGTTTACTTTGGTGTTATCATATCAAGCATTGCTTTGATTATGATCAACCTTATGACGACTTCTGAAATAGGTACAGAGAAAGCGTTCAGAGATTCTTACTTTACTGTCACTACCTTGGTCAGCTCCTGTGGTTTTGTAACTGCAGATTTTGAGCAGTGGCCTGTTTTTTCAAAGGCAATACTGTTGCTGCTTATGTTCATAGGTGCAATGTCAGGTTCAACGGGCGGCGGCATAAAAATTACGAGGGTTATGCTCTACTTTAAAGAGATGGTCAGAGATTTAAAACAAATGATTCGTCCCCGTCAGGTTATGAGTGTTCGCTTGAATAAAAAGAGTGTTGACAGTGCCATACTAAAGGGGATAAACACTTACCTTGTAATTTATATTTTTATTATTATGGCAAGTATTTTGCTTGTAAGTGTAGAGGGCAACAGCTTTGAAACCAACTTTACAGCTGTTTTCACCTGTATTAATAATATGGGACCGGGTATGGATAAGGTCAGTGCTACTTCTAATTTTGCACATTTAAGCCCGCTGACAAAAATTGTGCTGTGCTTTGATATGCTGGCAGGCAGGCTCGAAATTTATCCAATCGTACTACTGCTTATTCCTACAACATGGAAAAGGCATTAATGAAAGGTATATAATATGAACGATTATGTTAGAGTTGCGGCTGCGGTCATCAACACCACGGTTGCCGACACAAAAAAGAACACTCAGGAACATATAAAAATGATGGAAAGTGCAAGTGACGCAAATGTAGACATTACGGTCTTTCCCGAGCTGTCAGTCACCGGTTACACCTGCCAGGATCTGTTTTTTCAAAGCGAGCTTCTGCGTTCCGCCGTTGAAAGCATTAAAGTGATAACCGAAAAGTCTGCAGAGTTTAAAGGCATTTTTATCGTCGGTGCTCCGCTTGAATGCAGGGGTCAGCTTTACAACTGTGCGGTTGTGATCTCAGCCGGTGATATTCTGGGAATTGTTCCGAAAACTTTTCTGCCTAACTACAACGAGTTTTACGAAAAACGCTGGTTTAGTTCGGGTTCTGAGCTTGATGAAAGTACCGCAAATTTTCCTTTTAAGGAGCTTGCAAGTGTAGGCAGATGCGTTTTTGACGCCGGGCATTTTACCTTTGGTGTTGAAATTTGCGAGGATTTATGGACGCCTGTTCCTCCGTCGTCAATGCTTACGCTCAGCGGTGCGGAAATTATCCTTAACCTTTCTGCAAGCAATGCGTTAATCGGCAAGGGCGAGTACCTTCGTTCCACTGTCAAACAGTTCAGCGGAAGCAACATTTGCACATATGTATATTGCTCTGCCGGTTCGGGGGAGAGCACTCAGGATTTAATTTACAGCGGTCACTCACTTATTTGTGAAAACGGCACTATCTTAAAAGAAAACTCAAAAACTATTGACAACGATTATTTGCTGATAAGCGACACCGACCTTGGCAAAATCCGCTCTGACAGGAGAAAAAATAAGTCATTTAAGGACAGTGCAGGTTTTTACAGTGATTTAATCGGAAGTGTTGATACTGTTGAGGCGGAAAATATCCCTGAGCCGACTGCAAACGGTGAATATTATCCTGTTAATAAGGCTCCGTTTGTGCCTTCTGACAACAGTCAAAAACTCAGCCGGTGTATGGAGATTTTTTCAATGCAGGTTGAGGGGCTTCGCAAAAGGCTGACAACAATCGGATGTAAGCCTGTTATCGGTGTTAGCGGAGGGCTTGACTCAACCCTTGCACTGCTTGTCAGTGCCGAAACTGTACGCAGAATGGGCAAACCTATGAGCGATGTTGTCGGTATAACTATGCCTTGCTTCGGTACAACAAGCAGAACCTACAATAATTCTGTTAATCTGATGAAAACACTCGGAATTACCACTATGGAAATTTCTATTGCGGACAGTTGCCGTCAGCATATGAAGGATATAGGGCATGATGAAAATGTGCATGATATAACATACGAGAATGTTCAGGCTCGTGAGCGTACTCAAGTGTTGATGGATGTTGCCAATAAGGTGGGCGGAATTGTTGTCGGCACCGGCGACCTTTCAGAGCTGGCTCTGGGTTGGTGTACCTATAATGCCGACCATATGTCGATGTACGGTGTGAATTCTTCAATTCCGAAAACCCTCATTAAGTGGATGATTGACGCGGTTGCCAAAAATGATATTTTCCACGACAGCACCGAAATTTTGGAAGATATTATTGAAACGCCGATTTCTCCCGAGCTTTTACCGCCGACAGAGGACGGCAAAATCGCACAGAAAACCGAGGATACAGTTGGACCTTACCTTTTGCACGACTTTTTCTTGTATTATGTATTAAGATTCGGCTTCAGTCCTTCAAAAATTTATGACCTTGCCGTAAAGGCTTTTGAGGGCGAGTTTGACGCTGATACAGTTAAAAAGTGGCTCAAAACCTTTTACAGAAGATTTTTTACACAGCAGTTTAAACGCAGTTGTCTGCCTGACGGAGTAAAGGTTGGCTCTGTGTGCCTTTCGCCTCGTGGTGATTGGCGAATGCCTACGGACTCTTCCGCAAGGCTTTGGCTTGACGAAGCAGAAAAAATGTGAGGTGCAATAATATGGCAAAATCAAACTGCGACATTTGTTCGCACTTTGTATATGATGATGACTACGATTGTTATACCTGTGATATAAACCTCGATGAGGACGAGGCTGTACGCTTTATGCAGGGTAACTTTGACAATTGCTCATACTTTGACCCGTACGATGAGTATAAGATTGTAAGAAAGCAAAATTAAGGAGCTTGTAAAATAAAGTGTGTAAGTTAGAAAAATAGCTTGCACACTTTTTGCATTTTCAGCTAAGTGTGCTACAATGAAAGAAATGACAGAAAAGGAATGAACGCAATGAAAAGGAAAAAGAAAGAAAACACACCGGGC
>JAFTGC010000021.1 GCA_017458105.1 Ruminococcus sp.
GTCAGATATTTTTGTAACACCATTTGGAATACTAACAGATGTCAAATTTGTACAGTTTAAGAACACACCGCTTTTAATTTCTGTAATATGTTCCGGAAGATGTACCGATGTCAAACCTGTACAATCTGAGAAAGCATTGCTGTCGATTTCCGTAACACTGTCAGGAATATCAATTGATGTCAAACCTTTACAGTTTGAGAACGCATTTTTGCCAATTTTCGTAACACCATTGGGAATTTCGATCGATGTCAAGCCTGTACAATCTGAGAAAGCATAGCTGCCGATTTCCGTAACACTGTCAGGAATATCAATTGATGTCAAACCTTTACAGTTTGAGAACGCATTTTCGCCAATTACCGTAACACTGTCGGGAATAGTAATTGATTTCATTTTACTACCTCCGACACCTGAAATTGATGTAATACCGTCCTCAAAAATTACAGTTTCTGCCAGATTACGCCCGTTATAATAATAATATCTATTGTTGTTCAGATTTACCGCTCCCGTACCTGAAAAGGTAAGCACTTTTGTATCCGGATCATATTCCCATGAAACAGAGCCGACAGTTACTGCACTTGCCGTAATGCTCATGTCCGTAAACTCTGATAACTTCTGCACAGGTGTAGCACCTGTAACAAACATCAAAACTATTGCCGCCGAAATAACTCTTTTTAGGTGGCGGCTTAACCTACCATTCATAATCATTTCCTCCTTTTATTTTGCAGAAATATGTTTCTCTGCATTGTTAATTATATAAAAAATATTTCTGCCGTTAACAAAGTTATTCTTCCACCTCAACAGCCTCTTCGGCTGAATTGTCGGGAAGTTTTTCTTTAAGTTTTCCAATCGGCTTAAGGTTATCGGTCGGCACAAACTTAACCTTTTCACCCGGAATGTCAGGAGAATCGTCTTTGTTCTCCATTATTACCGTTTCAAGCCAATCAACAAGAATTCCTTCGCCGTCATACTTAATGGAACTTAAGTCATATTTCCCCGAATTGTTATAACAAATGCACAAACGATTCGTTTTATCTGAAATATACGCCGTAATATTCGAGCCGTCAAGAGAACCGATATTTTCAATATTGTATTCATCAACGGTATAAAATTCAAATTGACATTCTTTTTCGTATTCGCCGTATAATAAAACAAGCTGATAATCTTCGATGCCGCCAATTTTACAGATTGTGTAGCCGTCAGCATCGGAATTTTTCAGAATGGATTCTATTGCAGAATCACCCAAAAGTTCCGTGTCTGTAGCTGTGTCGATTTTGCTTGCGGCTGAACTCTCTCCGCTCACTTCGGATACAACCGTTTCTTCCTGCCCGCTATTCAATTTGCTGTCAGAATTTTTATCGGAATCACAGCCGACAAGACTTAGAAACATTACCGCCGCAAGCAAAGTTAATGTTAATATTTTATGTTTTTTGTACATATTATTCCTCTTACGAACTGCTCTCAGCCCTTTCTATACTGGCATTACAACGATACTCAAAAGGTGTAACACCATAATAATTGTTAAAAGCCTCTCCAAATTTGGCTCGGCTGTGATAACCGACTTTCAAAGCTATCTCTTTGACTTCTGTTTTAGTATCACGAAGAAGTTCGGCAGCCTTTGTCATACGGATTTTCACTTGATATTCCTTAAATCCGCAGCCGTAAACATTGCGGAAATAATTCTTAATGGTTGAGGCACTCAAATTGTACTTCTTGGCAAAAATATCTGCTGTCCATTTTTCGCCGTACCTCTCGCTTAGACTTCTGTGAACATCCTCGGCAATATGTGCCTGAGCAGGTGTGACGAATGTATGAACATTTGGGCTTGAGGTGGTAAGATCCGTTCCGATATTATGACCCAACTCGGCTATTTTTATAATAATAGCCTCGCAGTCATAATCGCTAAAGCAGTATTTGAGCAGCCTGTCGAGAGTGTTCCTCGTATCCTCGGAAGATTCAACAAAGTACAGCGAGTTGATATTTGTCGCATAGTCAGGCAAGTCCATTCTCTTAATCGCCTTTTTGAGCATAGCAAGAGTGGGAATTTCAGTAATGACATTGTCTACTTGCATAATGATTTCAACACCGACATAATAATCGGCAGTCAGCGAAAAAGTGCCGTCATCATCTATATAGTAATCCATAGACACTTCGCCCGAAGAGATATAAGCACTCTTTCCGTCCTTGCGTTTTAACTCACACCGACCGCTCTTGCAGCAATTAACTCTGAGGTATCTGCCCATACCGCTTTTTTCAAAATTTATATCGGGCATATCCCTTTTGTGAATATCATAAGCAATCACCTGAATGTTTTTAGAGGGAAAATAGCCTGCAATTCGGCTTTTACTGCCGTCAGGCAATGTCACTGCAAGTTCGACACGCTTTTTCTCTTCATTGATTACTGCACCCTTCTCTGTCAGATTTGTTAAATCTTCAAAATTCATTTCATCAAATCTCTTATCTTTTAATTTTTAATATTATATCATTTTTCTCCAAAAAATCAATAACCCAAACGGCATTATGCACCCTTTTAACAACGAGTTTTAGAGAGCTGTGCATAAGCGAAGTATTCTCACTTCGTTCTTAGCAGTTTCTTTGTTTTTTGCGAAAAATCTTTCTAACGGACAACTTAGATTCCCTTCTGCATCAATTTTGAAATTGACCGCCCGGAATGGATTAATGTCATTACCGGATCCGATATTTTTATGCAATTATTTTTATGCAATTTTAAAAAAACACCGAAAATCTTCATTGTTCAGGCATTTGGGGATTGTTCAGTTTATACTAATTAGATTTTATAATTCCTGCTTTTTTGATATACCCTATACTGTCATAGCAACCTCTGAAATAGATTGCTTCCTGTTGCTTATCGAAAATACCGATGTATCAGTCAATAAAAGTTTCCATTTTTTCATGTTTTTTCATTCTCACTCATCTCAAAAATCTCTACCACTATATGATATGTATATTACCTTAATATTCTTCTTTTGGGCACAGGACAGCTTGATGATTTCATCTATCACATCGGTATATTTATAGAAGATTAGGTAAAAAGCACCTGTCAGTTTTGAACAGGTGCTTTTTTTATCTCTACGCTTAGTTTTTCTTGAACTCATTCATTTCCATATTTATAAATTTTGAAATCATTTCTCTATACAACGATTCAACCATATCAGGATTTGCACCATATTCCAATGATTTTTCTCTAACCTTTTGAATAACTGCTTCAACACGATTTGGTGCCTTTACCCCATCTTCACTCTTTTTAAATGACGAGGCTTGTTTAACACAAGCTGTTCTTTCCGCTATTAATTTTATGATTTCATCGTCAATTCTGTCAATATCAGAGCGTACTTCGTCTAAACTGTTAAATTTCACAACAATTCACCTCAAAAATTTTAATTTATACTGCTAAAAATTATACCACGCATTTCCCAAAATTTCAAACCGTGAAAAGTTAAAATAATTTTGGTTTTGCCCAAAGCTTTTACTCCACCACAAAATCTGTCCGCTCAGCTTTGCAGAGGTCATCATTTTCAATATTGCTCATTACCGACTAAACTATTCCTTACAAGTTTTCCTATATTCATCCGAATACCATTTAGGAATATAAGACCTGAAATTATCATAATTTTCAAATGCAGTTTTGCACCGTCTTACCATTCCGTCAATATCATTCTGTCCGAATTTCTCAGCCCATTTTATAGAAAAAAGCGATGCGTGAGCAACATAGACAGCCAGCGTAATCCAAAAATCTTCGGGTATGTCATCATTAAAATAAGCGTCTATCTGCCCAATACAATACGGAACACTATGCTCTATTCCAAAGCTATCAAGCTTATAGAATTCCTCATAAGGGTCGCTAACCTTCCAGCGGTTAAAATCAATCACGCCGATTGAACCGTCTTTTAAATAAATCAAATTGCCCGGGTGAAAATCACCGTGTAAATACACAGGCTCGTTTTTCCATATTTGGTCGATGTTATCTTTAACATACCTAATGGCAATTTCATCATCTAAAATACGCACCTGAGATTCTTCATATTGTGATAACTGCCGTAGTTTTTTCTGCTTTTTAGTATCAGTAGGAGCGTCCTCCCTACTGATTGGGATTGAGTGTATTTTTTGTAAAATTGTTCCTGCTTCTCTGCCGAGTTGGTACTGCTCCTTTTCTGTCAAAGTCGGCAAGACTTCTTCCAAATCGCTGCCCTCTAACCAAGTCAACAGAATATATACATTTTTGCCTTCATTGCAAACACCAAACTCAACAGGCACTGACATATTGATTCCTAACTGAGAATATTTCTTAATAATCTCATATTCTTTTTTCTTTGCTTCATACTGAGCAATATCGGATATTCTAAGAAGAAACTTATCGCCTGCGTTTGTTTCAATCAGATACTTTTTATCGCTTGACCAGCCTTTGTTAATCGGAGTGAGTGATTTCCACTTAACACTTGATTCTATATTAAAATACATACTTACACCAATACAAACATTATTTTTTGCAATTATTCTACCACTAATCCAAAAATATGGCAATAAAAGCTGAATTAAATCTCGGAACGAAGTATAAAAAATACAATTCTTTCTCATAGCAAAAAGCCGTACCGCTCATTATGTAGAGGATACGGCTTATTGTTTTTATTCAGCCTTTCTTACATAAATGACTTTATCCTATCTTCCACCCAATCGCTTGCCTTCTGGAATCAACGAATCTGCGATAAATTCCATCCTGCTTCATCAGTTCATCGTGTGTTCCGTGCTGTGCAATTCGACCTTTATCAACTACAAAGATACGATCCGCATTTCTCACAGTCTTTAGACGATGTGCAATCATCAGAATCGTCTTTTCTTTCGTGAGTGCCAAAATAGCCTCCATCAAATCCTTTTCATTTTCAGGATCGACATTGGCGGTTGCTTCATCAAGGATAATCACCGGTGCATCCTTCATAATTGCTCTGGCGATGGAAATACGCTGTTTCTCACCACCTGATAGAGAAGCACCATTTTCTCCGATGATGGTGTCATATCCATCAGGCAACGCCATGATAAAGTCATGACAGCAGGCTTTTTTTGAGGCAGCCATCACCTCGTCCATAGATGCATCCGGCTGCCCGAAACGGATGTTGTTTGCAATCGTATCGTGGAACAGGTAAACATTCTGGAATACAAAACTGAAGTTTTCCATCAGGGAATCCATAGAATACTCTTTCACATTCTTCCCATCAAGTCGTACTTTTCCCTTATCCACATCCCAGAACCTTGCAATCAGATGGCAGAGTGTAGTCTTGCCACCGCCGGAAGGTCCCACAAAAGCGACCGTTGTTTTTTCCGGTACTATCAAAGACACATCATCAATGATTTTCTTCTTATCATAAGCAAAGTCGATGCTCTCTACCTCGATATTGTTTGTATTCGGTGCGTACTCTTCTCCCGAAATATCCATCAGTTCCAGGTCAAGTACCTCTCTACCGCGATCCACGCACAGGTCAACCACACGGAGCAGGGACGAATAAGAACCCATCGTTTCAAGTCCGGCGAATACCATAAACGACATAATCATCATAATAATTGCCATGAGCAGTTCCATCGTACCATTCAGATAAAAGCCTATCGAGGCAATCAGTATAGCGACGCCTGTCAGTTTTACCACGATATTTTGAAACGGAATGTAGCGGTTGCAGATCATTTCCATTTCGGTATTCGTATTGCCTGCCATACGAATTGTGTCGTCCAGCTTCTTTCTTGAAGTGCCGATCATGTTATAAGCCTTTACCTCCGAAATACCCTGGATATATTCCAGCACACCGGAGATCACCTTCGTATCGACTTCCACTTTCTTTGAGGAGGTTTCGGCGTTAGCCTTTCGCATTGCATGATTGATAAAGGCAAATATTGCTATTCCGGCAAGGCAGATGAGTCCTATCCTCCAGTCAAACGCCAGAATCAAAAGGACGATAATTGCCGTGTTTAAGATTCCTTGTGTTGTGAGCATAACGACACGGGTAGCCACATCGCTAAGTTGCTCCATTACATTGGTCGTGATAGTCGTAATCTTGCCGAGGCTGTTCTCGTTAAAATACCCCATCGGTAAGTATCTCAAATGTTCCGCAATTTCGATTCTTTTGCCTGCACACTCCCGATAGCCTGCCCTGCACTGCAACATGGTGGATCTGCCCCGCAGGAAGGATTCAAAAATAACGGAAACAAGCAGAATCAAAAGACCTGTCAGAATTCTGCCGGTGGATACAGTGTCTTTCAGGAAACCATCCAGCACAAGATAAATTGCAGGAAATTTGCAGGCTTCGCATACCGCAATCAGCACCCCGATGACGAGCGTATGATAAAACATACGACGATTCTTCTCCGAGCAAAAATCAAAAAACTTTTTCAGTGTGGCAATCATGAAAGCTCTCCCCCTTCCACTTCGTCAGTATCCTTTGCATAGACATGAGCTTCCCACATATTCCGATAAAGGTCGCAGGAATCAAGAAGCTCCGAGTGGGTTCCTTTCGCTTTCACAGTTCCGCCTTTTATCACAACAATCTGGTCGGAATCTATGATAGTGGAAAGTCTGTGTGCTATCACAATCAGCGTCTTTCCCTTTGATAGTTCGGAAACCGAATTTTGGATTACGGCTTCGTTTTCAGGATCGGTGTAGGCGGTTGCTTCGTCAAGGATCAAAATCGGTGAATTTTTCATCATGGCTCTCGCAACAGAAATGCGTTGTCGCTCTCCTCCGCTAAGATGTGCTCCGCTTCCGCCGACAATCGTATCAAATCCATCTTCCAGTTCCATAATGAAATCATAACATCCGCTTTTCTTTGCAATATCTTCCACTTCCGCATCGGATGCAGAAGGTCTGCCCATGCGGATATTCTCCCGTATCGAAGTATCAAAGAGGAAACTTTCCTGTGAAACATACGCAATCTGTGAGTTATAGTCGGAAAGCGACAGTTCCCGTATGTCCACTCCTCCAATCTTGATGCTTCCGCTGTCCACATCCCACAAAGAAGCAATGAGTCTGGCTATCGTTGATTTACCGCTGCCCGACGGTCCCACGAGTGCTGTGACGCTTCCCTCCGGAATATCAAGATTGATGCCATGAAGGATTTCCTTTTCGTCATATCCAAAACGGACATCAGAGAGCTCGATTCCGTAATGCTTTGAAGCTGTTTTACTAACTTCCGGACGCACAAGCTCCGGCAGTTCCAGGATGACATCAATCTCCCCCAAAATCGAAGTCGCCTTTGTGACATCGTCATTATAGCTCATCACTGTAATGAGCGGTGTAATCAGTCCGCAGGACAGAACCACAATCATAATGAAATCAGGCAGAGGAAGAGAGCCGTTCATTGTAAAGATTGCACCAATTGGCAGGACGGACAGCAGCGTTGCCGGGGCAATGACCATACCAAGCGAAAAGGGAACAATACAGTCCTTCATCCAGTCGATGAAGCTGTTCGCATTTTCTTTTGCCGCATCCGCAAACCGCTGATAGGAACTTTCCGCTTTTCCAAATGCTTTGATGACCTCAATGCCACCAATATACTCCACTGCCGTATCGTTCAGCTCTTTCGTTGTATCCTGCGTCTTTTGGAACCTGGCACCGCTATCTTTGAACATCCAGATCATTGCAATTCCCGCAATCGGAAGCGTGGCAAGCGAGAGCAGTGCCATACGCCAATCAATCGTCATAATGTAGATAAACAACATAATCGGTGCACAGATGTTTGCCGTAAACTCAGGCAGAACATGGGCTAAGATAGGCTCCATCGAGTCCGTGCGTTCACAGATGATATTTTTTAGCACACCGCTCGGCATTCCCTGCACTGTTCCGAGCGGCAGGCGTGAGAGTTTATCAATAAGTGCGATCCGCACATTGCCAATCAGTTTGAAAGTAGTTCGATGGGATGTGTTTGTGGAAAGGGTATGAAAAATCACACGCAAGATCCAAAACGCAGCCATCACCAGCCCTTCTATCAGATAGGTATTAAATGTCCTGTCTCCGGAAAGAAGTTTCTTTACCATATCTCCCATAAGAATATAAGGTGCAAGCGAAAATGCCACGCCAATCACGGCATAAACAACACTTTTTATATAAACACCCTTATACTCTCCCGCAAATTGAAATATATAGTCCAGAATCCCCTTTTGCTTTTTCTTTTCTGCAGTCATATATGCTTCTCTCCTTTGCCTAATGCTTCTGATTCCGATATTCATTCGGAGTCATTCCGCACAGTTTTTTGAACACCGCACCAAATTTTGCCTGACTTTTGTAACCAACAGCTCCCGCTATATTGCAGATGCTCATATCATCCCGTTCCGTCAAATATTCCCTGGCCTTTCCGATGCGATATTCTTTCAGCCATGTATAGATCGGTTTGCCATATAGACTTTTGAAACAATCCTTTAACGCCGTCTGCGAAATATCAAACTGTTCCGCCAGGCTTTCGATGGTGTAATCCTGATCCATGTTCTCGGAAATCAGCTTCTGCACTGCCCGTGTTTTTTCCACCTTGTCCTTATAGAAATAGGTGCCTCCGTCTACCGCATCTTTCGCTTCCATAACAGAAAGGCACACGAGCAGTTCCAATACCTTGGTGCGGAAATATGGGAGCTTTGCGTTTTCAGGCACACGGTATAAATCGGTAAACAATCGTTTTAAGGTCTTATCCTCCTGGATAATAAAATATCCGTCGCCACCGCAGAATTTCTTCCGTATTGCCGCAAGGTCAATAGGAATACCGGCAGCACTCTCTTCCAGTGATTTTTCTGCCAATGAACTTGTAAATCCGATTGTAATACCATGATAATGATTTGTCGGGAAATAGGTCACCCCTTTGTGGTGGACACGGGAATCAATACAGACGCTGCCGGCCTTCTTCATGCAGTACATACCATTATCCCACTCCATCGTAAGGCTTCCTTCCCTGCAGTAATCCACTGCAAGCATCGTATTTACCGCCTGATACATGGAATGATACTGCGACATATGAAAATCGTTATACATTAGGAATATGCCGTCAAAAACCTGATAGAGGATCATATCGCCCTCACCGGTTTCGTTTTCCAATCGAATGACAACGCAGTCATCCGTCTGTGCCAGCACACGGTATTCGCCGATTTGCCCAAAATTATGGAATGTATCCCAAAGAGCACCCGGAACTTTATTAAAATCCTCTGTCCGCCCTTCATAGGCGGGAGTATCCTGTTTCATACTATGCCTCCTCCATACGGATGACATCATCACAACAATGCTCGATAAACTCGCTGTCATGTGTCACCGTAATGATAGTTCTTCCTTCGTTCTTCAGACGGTTCAGAATCTCTGCCACGGCATACATCTGTACATGGTCCAATCCGCTCGTTGGTTCATCCAAAAGCAAAAACGGCAGGTTTGATGCAATGGCACATGCAAGTGCGATACGCTGTTTCTGCCCGCCGGAAAGCGACATAGGATGCCTTTCTGAAAAATCTTTCAAACCGACTTCGGCGAGTATTGCCTTTGCCCCGTTTTCATCCTCCTCCGGCTGGCTGATCAGCACTTCATCGAGAACCGACTCCGTAAAAAGTTGATGGTTCACATCCTGCATGACCATAAAGATCATGCCGATTCGTTTTTTATAGGTGTAAGATACCCCGTCCGACACCATAATGCCACTGTTCTTTCGGATACCGCATACGGACTCAAGGAATGTTGTTTTTCCCGCACCATTCGCACCGACAATCGCCGTAACTTTTCCTTTACGAATCTTCATTTCCGGGATGGAATAAAGCTCCTGTTTCTTGTCGTAGGAATAGTGAAAGTTCTTTAAAATAATCGTATCGTCCATCTGTGTCTGTCCCGAAGCTTCGTTCTCTACTTTGACAAGACTGGTCGGAGCTGTCCTTGCAAGGCAACGCAACCCAAAACGAGTGGCGTCTTCCTCTGTAAAGCGGGCTATCCGGTCCCGCTTTATCTCTCTTGCCAAGACTCCGTTTTCCAGGATAACTACCCTGTCCGCCAAGTCCCATATATAGTTAATTCGGTGTTCCGCAATCAGTATCGTTTTACCTGCATTCTTCCAGTGGAGAATCAGCTCTCTTAAATTCTCTGCCGCCTCAAAGTCCAGATTTGCAGACGGCTCGTCCAAAAGGATGATTTCCGGAGCAAGCACATCCACGGACGCACAGGCGATTTTCTGCTTTTCGCCACCGGACAGTTCAAAGATGCTCCGATCCATGAGTGTTCCAATACTGAAATTCTTTACTGTCTTTGCAATGCGACGCAGTATCTCATCTTCCGGCAGAGCTAAATTCTCCGGGCCGAACGCAAGCTCGCTTGTCGTATCTACATTAAAAAACTGTGAGCGTGGATTTTGAAAGACCGTGCCGATCTTACCCGCCTGATCAACTACACTGCTCTCCCGTATCTCATTGCCATCAATCTTTATACTACCTTCGGTCTTACCGCCATAAAACTCCGGTATCAGCCCGTTTAAGAGCCGTAGGAGCGTGGATTTCCCACATCCGGAAGGTCCCGTAATCAGGACGCATTCTCCACCCTCTATGGTCAAGGAAAAATTCCTAAGGCTTTTTTCTTCGGGTGTTGCATCATAGGCAAAACTCACATTTTCAAATTTAATCATGCAAACACCCCCAGTATCCAATAAACTAAAGTCGCTGCCACAAGCAGGAAAATTACAATGTCTGCCCATCCGAATCCAATATGGCAGATATTTGTCCTCTTCTTTTCTTTTCCAAGTCCTCTGGTAAGAGCTGATGCGGATAACTCTTCACCAATCTTCGCCGTGCAGGTTATCATGGGCACAACACGGTATTCCAGCATCTTTCCTGCTTTCCTGCCACAAAAGCGAATGCCACGCATCTTCATAGCCGCACGAATGGAGTCGTTTTCCTCTTTAATTGTCGGAAAGAGGCGAAACATGACGCACATGGGAATCGTCAGTGCGTCCGGCACATACAGCTTATCCATAGCCGCTTTGAATTCACTGACGGTAGTCGAACCCATTACATATACACCCATCAGATAGGCAGGAAGGAATCTGTTGATAATCATTATGATAATCAGCAGAATCCCGGCAATTGCACCGTTTACATATGGAAATACGGTGTACTCCAGAAAATAGATCACACCGAGGACAAGCAATCCTATGAAGCAGGTCTTATACCGTTTTGCAGTAAGAAGAAGCAAAAAGGGAAGCATAGCGAACACGACTCTGAACCAGAAGAGGTGCTCCCCTCCGGTTGTCGCAAGAACAAGAACTGCTTCCACAAAAATCAGAAGCAGTTTTGTCCTGGGATCGAGGAGGCTCTTTTTCTTAGATGATGTCCATGTATCCTCGCTCATACAATGCCAGCCCTCTCAAAATGCTTTTTCAGAAGGGCTTTGCCCAAAAATCCGCCGATGATGCCACAGACGAAAGTCGCAATCAGCAGCACAAAGAACATCCAATTCGGCGTAAACTTCATGACAGCATCTATGTATTCCTGTCCGTAGCTGGTTCTGTCCGCAAAATACTGCTCTCTCTGCAGGAAAAGCGGAAGATAGTTTCCGCAAGACCAAAGGGGGAATGCCCCGGCTGTCAGGATAGCTGCTTTCATGCTCTTATAACCGCCACTCCGATAAACCAGTTCAGCGATGATTCCTGTCAGAATGGAAAACGGGATAGGCATCCATGTCATGCCGGTAACGAACATTAAAATACCCATGATCAGGCTCATGATCAGGAGCATGCCCGGCTTCTTAACCTTGGTAAGAAACAGCATAAACGGAATGCCCCCGATAATGCCGATCATAGATGACAGCAGGATGAGGAATATCGGAATAAGACCCGTCATAGCCAATGCCATCGCAATCACAAAATAAATGGCAGTGTAGATACCAATGTTGATAAAATCCCTTCCGTTCAGCTTGTTTCCTGATTCTTGTTTGCTCATAGTAATCTGATCCTTTCTGAATTTCGTTTAGTTAGGCACTGCTAACGAACACAGTATAGCATCAGATTCAGAACTTGTATATTCCGTTTAGCCATTTTTATTCCATTTGGCTGATAAAATTTTAATCAACCAGGAAGAATGTCACGCATTTTTAATCTTAAACAACTTATATCCTACCATAGCGGCAATCTGTGTGACATTGCGTTCGCCTTCTGCAAGCATAGCCGAAGCCTTCTCCAACCGTTTATCGATAATATACGCATTATGTCCTAATTGTATGTGAATGACCATTCAAAAAGAACCGCTCCAAACCTATGATTCAGAACGGTTCTTTGTTTATCCGCTTAAAGTGCTTTATGCTATTGACCAGTTCTGTCCTTCCGTCTGGAGACGCACCATGTCGGCAAAAACACCGCCACGCTCCATCAGCTCTTCGGGCGAACCCTGTTCTGCTACGACGCCGTCTGACAGCACCACGATCTTGTTTGCTCCGGCAACGGTTCGCATACGGTGGGCGATGACCATGACCGTCTTGTCTTTGATCAAGCGAGATAATGCACTCTGCACCTTTGTCTCATTTTCTACATCGAGGGATGCTGTGGCTTCGTCAAGCAGGATAATCGGTGCGTCCTTCAGGAACGCTCTCGCAATTGAAATACGCTGACGCTCACCGCCGGAGAGCTCACTGCCGTTCTCGCCAATCACTGTATCATAGCCGTTTGGTAGCCCCCGCACAAACTCGTCGCAGTTGGCAAGCCTCGCCGCATTAAGCACTTCCTCATCCGTGGCGTCCTTTTTACCCACCCGGATGTTCTCCATCACCGTGTTGTTAAAGAGCGTAACATCCTGAAACACGATGGAGAACGAGCCAAGCAGAGTTTCCGGATCTACCGTCTTTACATCCACGCCACCGACTGTGACCTTGCCCTTGTCTGCGTCCCAAAACCGAGCAGCCAGTCGGCTGACGGTCGTCTTTCCGCCACCGGAAGGCCCAACAAGTGCGGTAACCTCGCCCTGTTTCGCTGTAAAAGAAACATCGGAAAGCACAGTCTTTTCATCCTCATAGGAAAAACCCGCATGGTCAAACACAATGTCATATCCCTTTGGTTCAAAATCGGCCGAACCCTCCTGTTCCTTTGTGTTGTTGATCTCATTCATACGGTCCACATTGATTTGCAATGCGTTAATCGCCGCTAAGTTGATGAGTGTGCTGCTCATCGGTTCATAGAGTCTTGAAGCTACCAAAAGAAAACAGAAAAACTGCATAAGCGTCAGATTACCTCCGATCAGCATCGTACCGCCGACAAGTGCTACTGTACCGATGCCGAATTTCAAAAGCATCTGTGCTGACACCACAAACATGGCTGTACCAAGCTCACTTCCAATAGCCCGCTTTTCAAGCGTATCAATCTTCTCATCTAATCCTTTCAGATACTCGTTTTCCGCATTGTTGCTCTTTAAGTCACGAGAGGTTTCGATAAACTCCTGTACACTTTCGTTAAGATCAATCTGTGCTTTCCTTTGCCTGCGTGAGAAATGATTCTGTACGCTCTTGGATGTAAGCACAATGATAAGAGCCATCGGAATCGGCCACACTGCCGCCAGTGCCATTTTCCACTGGAAAAAGAAAAGACCGATGCTGATGATCAGCGTGGAAACGATGCTGCCGTAATACTGCGGGATCATATGAGAGCCGGAGTGCTCCATAACCTCCGCATCAGACATAATGGTGCCGGTAAGATCCGCCAGGTCTCTCTTTGCAAAGAATGAAAGCGGTAGTTTCCGAAGTTTCTCCGCAAGGGAGATTCTCCTTGCCGCCGATTCCTTGTATGTCGCCTTATAAGCCGTGTTGTACTGCCAGATGCTCGTCAGAACGATGAGCACCAAGCAAATTACGATTCCGACGATGTAGAATCCCGTGCGACTTTGCAAATTCACACCATCGATATAATCCCCTGTGAAGAGATACAGCAAAGTAACAGGGAACATCAATGCCAGATTCTGTGCCGCAACTGACACGATGCCGAGGATCATTTCCTTTGCACCCTGGTCGGACAGGGCAAATTTATTCTTAAAGTATTGTTTCATAACGCTTCACCTACCTTCCAGCTGATTGCACTCCGGTACTCTTTCCACATTGTGCTGTAGAGTCCTTCTTTACCGATCAGTTCATCGTGCTTGCCTGTTTCTACGACCTCACCGTGGTCGAGGACATATATCTTATCTGCATTGCGAATGGTAGAAAGCCTGTGTGCGATCATGATAACCGTGCTATGTTTGGTCAGCTCCGTGAACGCTTTTTGAACCAACACTTCATTTTCAGGATCAGCAAACGCCGTGGCTTCATCGAGTATAACAACGGGAGCTTTCTTCAAAATTGCCCTTGCGATGGCAATACGCTGCTGCTCTCCCCCGGAAAGATATGTACCTTCCGAACCAAGCACAGTGTTAATTCCCTGCGGGAGTCTGCCTATAATATCATCGCACTGTGCGGCATGAAGTGCTTCATTCAGTTCCGCATCTGTAGCATTCGGCTTCGCTATTCGCAGGTTGTCTGCAATAGAGCGTTTCAAAAGCCTTGAATCCTGGAACACATAGGAGACTGTGTTCATCAGCTCATCCTTGCCGATGTTCCGCACATCTACGCCGCCAATCATTACGGTGCCTTCCTGTGCGTCAAAGAACCGGGAGATCAACCCTGCCGCCGTGGTCTTGCCGCTGCCGGACGGACCCACAAGGGCGATAATCTGATCTTTATCCGCAGACAGGGACAAGTTCTTTACAGCAGGGTTTGCGTCCTCACTGTAGCGGTAGGTTACATTCTTAATTTCCACAAAAGCACCGGACGGTGTCTTTTTATCCCCCGCTTCAGCAAGCGGCTGAATATCAAGGATGGATTTCACTCTTGCAATCGCATCATCTATCTTCATGCTGTTTTCCGACATAAACATCACACGCATCATCGTCGTGGTGATTATGGGTGTGAAAATCACATAGAACAGGAAATTCACCAGAATATCCTGCGTTGCCGCACCGCCACTCGTGAGGATTAATGTCAAACCAATAAGGAATGCGAACGCCGAGTTGATGAACATAGTAAACAATATCATGGAGCTTCGGCACTCGAATGTATATTTCAGGCAGAAATTGCCGTAATCGTCAATTGATTTCTTGAAGCGATGGAACGAGAACACAGTTTGTCCGAAGGTCTTGACCACCGGAATACCACGCACATATTCCACTGCTTCATTACTCATATTCTCCAAAGCATCCTGATACTTTCTCATATCCTCCGCCATCTTTGGTCCCATCATACGGAACATCATGGCAAAAGCCGATATAATCGGTACAATGCAGGCAATGCCGAAACGCCAATCGTAGATGAAAAGCATCACGACCATCGCCAGCGGGGTTACAATGGCCTGTGCCATATCCGGCAGATTATGGGCAAGCAGCGTCTCCGTGCTGGATGTCGCCTCCGTCACGATACGGCGCACACGGCCGGTTCCCATCTCGTCCGCAAAACCGATAGGCAGCTTCGCGATGTGGTGTAGCAGGTCTTTCTTCATATTTCCTGCCACACGGAAAGCCGCAACATGGGAGCACATCAGAGCCCCGAAGTAGACAAGCATATAGATCAGGGAGAAAATCACCGCCATCCAGCCATTATGTGTAATATTTGTTGCTGCAGAAAAATAGGGAGCGACCTCTATTACCTCCCTGATGATCCGCCAGAGGTAGACAAACGGCATCAATGCCAATATACCCGTCACCGCAGACAAGAGAAGTGATAGGTAAGTTAATGCCTTGTGCCCTCCTGCATAGCCCATCAGCTTAGAAAATGCCGATGGTTTTTTCTGTTCTTTCATGAATAACAGTTCCTTTCTGTTAGCCTCGGCTAACCAAGATTCATTTTTTATGGGGACTTGAGCGTCCCCATTAAATGTACTTATGATGTTTTCAAAGACCCATCAGTGCTTTCCATCCCGCAGTGTAAAAATCATGAAGCTGTCGGACGCACTTAAGTGCCTTTTCTTTAGGCACATCGTGGATAACCAGTTCAAACATCCCCTCAAACATACCGCTTGTAATGCTGTGTTCCAAGGCAGGTTCAATCTGCGTTCCCATCGGATGCCCAAGTTCTGCCATATGTTTTTCAAACTCATGCGTGCTGTCGATCTCACGCTGTGTCAGCTCATGGAGGAGGTTATCATACTTTGTGCCGGGTGAGGCGGTCAGGAGCAATTTAAACTCCGTTAAGTGCCTGTACATATACTCGACCATAGTTGCCATACATTCGCCACCGATGTCACCCATATGCTCTTTTTGTTCTTTCTTGCTCATTTTCCAGAAAGACTCCAGTGCATTATCGTACATTTGCAGGATATGATTGTAATGTTCCGCCACAAGGGCATCATAAAGATCTTCCTTACTGCTGTAATACCAATAAAAGGATCCCGTCGTGACGCCTGCTTCCTTTACAATGTTCCGAAGGGATGCATCCCGAAAGCCTTTGTCCAAAAACTCGGCTATGGCTATTTCATGAATCCGGTCCCTCGTAACTTTTTCATCCTTACTCAATCTCTCGCCCCCATAACACTGTTACATTATATAACAGTGTTATGGAAAAGTCAAGATATAAGAGGCAACTTTTTATGTTGCCTCTCACTTTTTACACTCTGTTTATCAATTAGCACAGTAGAGCCGATTATCCGGCCGGGCTTTCCGAACGAAACACTGATTAAAGATGCAAGACTCTTTCCTTAATTTCCTGAGTTCTGCCCTGGTTCCAATACTGGGTGCCGATATAGCCACAGGTTCTTCTTGCAACATTCATTTTATCCTGGTCACGGTTTCCGCAATTCGGACACTCCCAAAGGAGTTTGCCCTCTTCCTCAACAATTTGAATCTCGCCGTCGTAACCGCAGTTTTGACAAAAATCAGATTTTGTGTTAAGCTCGGCATACATTATATTGTCGTAGATAAACTGCATTACACTGATTACGGCGTCAAGGTTATCCTGCATATTAGGCACTTCAACATAGCTGATTGCTCCGCCGCTTGAAAGCGACTGGAACTGCGACTCAAATTTCAACTTTGAAAAAGCGTCAATCTCCTCTGTTACATTTACATGGTAGCTGTTTGTAATGTAGCCCTTATCGGTCACACCCTCAATAACACCAAAACGCTTTTGAAGGCACTTTGCAAATTTATATGTAGTGCTTTCAATAGGTGAGCCGTAGATGCTGAACTTTATGTTTGTTTCTTCGTACCATTTATCGCAGGCTGCGTTCATATACTTCATAACATCCAGTGCAAACTGTGTGGATTGCGGGTCGGTATGAGAATTACCTGTCATATACCGCACACACTCGCAAAGGCCGGCATAGCCGAGAGAAATTGTTGAGTAACCGCCGTAGAGCAGTTTATCAATAGGCTCGCCTTTTTTTAGCCTTGCAATGGCTCCGTTCTGCCAAAGAATAGGTGCAGCGTCAGACAATGTGCCCTTGAGTCTTTCGTGACGGGCCATAAGTGCTACATAGCAAAGGTCAAGTCTTTCATCAAAAATCTTCCAGAATTTATCCATATCCTTGCCGGACGAAAGTGCAACATCAACCAAATTAATGGTAACAACACCCTGATTAAATCTACCGTAAAATTTATAATTTCCGTTCTCGTCTTTCCAAGGATTAAGACAACTGCGGCAGCCCATAACAGGGAAACAGTTGCCCTCTTTGAGTTCCTTCATTTTCTTTTCGGAAATATAATCCGGCACAAGTCTTTTTGCACTGCACTTTGCAGCAAGCTTTGTCAGATAAAAATACTCTGTACCCTCACGGATGTTGTCCTCTTCAAGGACATAAATCAGCTTTGGAAATGCAGGTGTAATCCACACCCCTGCTTCGTTTTTGACACCCCGGTATCTCTGTTTGAGAGTTTCTTCAATAATGAGAGCCAAGTCTTTCTTTTCACGCTCGTTTCTTGCCTCGTTCAGATAAAGGAATACCGTCAAAAACGGTGCCTGTCCGTTGGTTGTCATAAGCGTAACGACCTGATACTGGATTGTCTGAACACCACGCTCAATTTCTTTTCTCAAACGGGTTTCTACCACACTGTCAATTTTGCTTTCGTCAGTTCCGCCAAGTTCACTAAACTCTTCCAGAACCTCGCCCTTAATCTTTTCCCTTGAAATTTGCACAAAAGGTGCAAGGTGAGTAAGGCTTATGCTTTGACCTCCATACTGGTTTGAAGCTACCTGTGCAATAATCTGAGTGGCGATGTTGCAGGCAGTTGAAAAACTGTGGGGTTTTTCAATGAGGGTTTCGCTTATTACCGTTCCGTTTTGGAGCATATCATCAAGGTTTACCAGGTCGCAGTTGTGCATATGCTGGGCATAATAGTCTGAATCATGAAAGTGAATAATACCATCCCTGTGAGCCTCAACAACTTCTTTAGGCAAAAGGATTCTGTTGGTGAGGTCACGGCTGACTTCACCTGCCATATAGTCACGCTGAACGCTGTTTACTACGGGATTTTTGTTTGAATTTTCCTGCTTTACTTCCTCGTTATTACACTCAATAAGCGAAAGGATTTTATCGTCTGTGGTATTAGACTTTCTTATGAGCGAACGATTGTAACGATACTTTACATAGTTTTTTGCAACCTCAAAAGCACCGCTCGCCATAATCTGATTTTCAACCATATCCTGAATTTCTTCAACTGAAACAGCACGGTTCATTTTCTCGCATTTAAAGGCGATATACTCGGCTGCCTCGTTGATTTTTTCTTCTGTCATCTCCATATTAACAACAGAACTGTTGGCTCGCCTCATAGCCTGAATTATCTTTTGAATGTCAAAATCAACTTCCGAGCCGTTTCGTTTGATAACTTTCAAAACCATTCCTCCTAAATATACCTATCTATATCTAAATAATTACTCTTATTTTTACTCTAATTTTTGTCATACTGATTATATCAAATTCAATAAAAGAAAACTGTTGCACTTACCACTATTTTTTGATATAATAACTACATATAGAAAACGCTCTACAAAGGAAACGCTAAATATGGACACACGAATTTCAAAAAACGAAATTGATTTTTTGATGAAAAACTTAAATCCAAAAATTGTTGAACTGCAAAGAAACACAATTATTCACGCTGACGATATGAAATATCACCTTTCAATCATCTTAAACGGCTTGGTGTACCTGTGTGTTGAACACGAGGACTGCAACCGAAGCATACTGAATTTTTTTCGTGCAAGAGAATACTTTACAAAAAATATGCTGATACCTGTCGAAAACGGAATCAGCTACTTTGCCGTCAAATCAAAATCATATGTAATTTATTTTAACCGATATGATATTATCAGTTTAAACTCAAAAGACAAACGCTGGATAAACAACACCGTTGAAAATATTTTTACGCTTTCCGAAAGCAGTCTGCTTAAAACCAATCTGATGCTGCACAACAAAAGCCTACGCAGCAAACTTACTTATTTTTTTAAAAATGAGGTTGACAAACAGCACAGCAACAATATAAATGTACCTGTACCTTTTTCTGACCTTGCAGATTTTTTGTCGGTTGAACGGACAGCCATGATGAAAGAAATCCGCCGAATGAAAGACGAGGGGATTATTTCGGGAAAAAACCGCAAGCTCACTATAAATAAATTATAGCATAAATTTATCCCCTGCATTTTCCGCAGGGGAAGAATTTTGTAATTTTAAAATAATTCGTACTTTTGTATCAATTTGAGTATATCTTAATATGAAATTGTTGGTTAATTTAATAAAAGGCTATACCGCTAAAACGATACAGCCTTTAATAGGTAATTTTTTTAAGCCAATCAGTTATTGATGAGCTTATCTTCGTCAGACCAGCTGTAGAGCTTTCTGATTTCAGCACCTACAACCTCTGATGGATGCTGAGCAGCGTTTTTACGCATTGCACGGAAGTGTGCCTGACCGCCTGCCGGTGACATATCAAGTAGGAAGTCCTTAGCAAATGCACCGCTCTGGATGTCTGCAAGAATCTTCTTCATAGCCTTCTTTGTATCCTCTGTGATAACCTTAGGGCCTGTGATGTAGTCGCCGTACTCAGCAGTATTGGAGATTGAATATCTCATACCTGCAAAACCTGACTGATAAATGAGGTCAACGATGAGCTTCATCTCGTGAATACACTCAAAGTATGCGTTTCTTGGGTCATAGCCTGCTTCAACGAGAGTTTCAAAACCGCACTGCATAAGAGCACAAACACCGCCGCAGAGAACGGCCTGTTCGCCAAAGAGGTCAGTTTCTGTTTCTGTCTTGAAAGTTGTTTCAAGAACACCTGCACGGCTGCCGCCGATACCTGCTGCATAAGCAAGTGCAGTCTGCTGAGCTAAACCTGTTGCATCCTGCTCAACTGCTACAAGGCAAGGAACACCCTTACCCTCGAGGTACTCTGAACGAACTGTGTGGCCCGGGCCCTTTGGTGCAATCATTGTAACATCAACATATGCAGGTGGTACAATCTGACCGAAGTGGATAGCAAAACCATGAGCAAACATAAGCATATTGCCCTCTTCGAGGTTTGGCTCGATGTCCTTTTTGTACATAGCAGCCTGCTTCTCGTCATTGATAAGAATCATAATGATGTCAGCCTGCTTTGCAGCCTCTGCAGCTGTGAATACTTCAAAGCCCTGCTCCTCGGCTCTTTTCCAGCTTTTGGAACCGTTATAAAGTCCGATAATAACCTTAACACCGCTCTCCTTAAGGTTGAGTGCGTGTGCATGACCCTGGCTACCATAACCGATGATAGCAACTGTCTTGTCCTTTAAAAGATTCAGATCACAATCCGACTGATAAAAAATATTTGCTGCCATTTTATATGTCCTCCTTAAAATTGGCTCTATATTTTGAGGTTTGATCAATAACAGTATAAATCAAGCCTGTGTAAGTAATAGTGAAATTCACTATACTTTTAATAACAATTTCATTAAAAATCAATCATTAAATCCGCTGTGGTAAACTTCGCCCTGACCTTTTTCGATTGCAACTGTTCCTGTACGTACAATTTCTTTAATTCCGTACGGCTTGACCAGGTCTGACAAAGTCTGGATTCTGTCGTTTGTATCGGTAATTTCAAAAGTTAGGGTGTTTTGTGCAACATCAACAATCTTTGCCGACATAAGCTCAGCTATTCGCATAAGGTCACCCCTCTGCTTACTGTTGCAATGCACTTTAATCAACGCCAGCTCACGGCTGACATATTCACCCTCTACAAGTCTTTTTACTTTAATAACCGGGATTAGTTTATTAAGCTGTTTTTCAAGCTGTTCAACCACATACTCGTCACCGTTGGCTACAATTGTAATCCTTGAAATTGCAGGATTGCTTGTTACGCCGACGGCAAGGCTGTCAATATTGAAGGCTCTTCGTGAGAAAAGTCCCGAAATTTTTGACAGAACACCCGAGTGGTTCTCTACAATAACAGATAATGTATATTTCATAGTCTGTGTTCACCTTTATATAGACGGAGTTTCAGGGGCTACATTGCAGATAAGTACAAACGGCTCTTTGAGCTTAAACATCTTTTCCGCAATTTTTTCTGCCTCTTCGTTTGAGTTTACCTCTGCTGTTTTAATTCCGTAAGCTTCGGCAATTTTCTTAAAATCAGGGTCTTCAAGAATTGTTCCGCTAAAGCGGTTTCCGTAAATATTTGTCTGAAGTTCTCTTACCATTCCAAGGCGATTGTTACGCATTACAATAATTTTAACATCAACCTTGTTCTGCATAATTGTACCCAGCTCAGTCAGGTTCATCTGGAACGAACCGTCACCGCACACTGCAACAACATCTCTTGTAGGTCTTGCCAATTTCGCACCGATTGCAGCAGGAACACTGTATCCCATTGTTCCCATACCGCCTGTGGTAAGGAACCTGCCCTCTCGAATTCTAAAGTTATTTGCACACCAAATCTGATTTTGACCTACATCCGCCACCAAAATGCCCTTGCTCTTCATCATAAATGAAAGTTTAGCTACCAGTGAACGAGGCTCAACAAAGCCCTCGTGAACCGGAGGAATACGGAACATTTTCTTCTTCCATTCGCTGTAGGTATCGCACCATTCCTGTGTGATATGGTAGTCGCCGACATCTTCCAAAAGTTTTTCAATAACATTCTTCATATCGCCAACTATCGGAACGGTTGTCGTAACATTTTTGCCAATTTCGGCAGGGTCTATATCTATATGTATAATCTTACTTGTACGGCTAACCTGGTCAGGTTTTGCAACCGCTCTGTCGCCAAGCCTTGCTCCGCAAACTATGAGCAAGTCGCTCTCATGCAATGCACGGTTTGCGTATTTTTTGCCGTGAGTTCCAAGCATACCCAGGTAATTTTCGTGTTCGCTCGGCATAACGCCGATTCCCATAAGTGTTGATATAACCGGAATACCTGTTTTTTCGGAAAAACGCACAAGCTTAAGTTTACTTCCTGACGAAAGAACACCGCCGCCCGCCACAATAAGAGGCTTGTCTGCCTTTTTAATCAGCTCCACAGCTCTCTTAATCTGCATTTTGTGACCACGGTAGTTAGGCTTATAGCCAACTATGTCTACCTTTTCGGGATATTCAAAAGACTCAATGGTTTCTTCCTGAACATCCTGCGGAATATCAATGAGGACAGGTCCCATTCTGCCGGTTGTTGCAATATGGAAAGCCTCCTTGAACACCCTAGGCAAATCCTTTGTGTCATTTACAAGGTAGCTGTGTTTTACAAACGGTTCGCAGGCACCGGTTATGTCCGCCTCCTGAAAAACATCTCTGCCGAGAAGCTCCCTTTTGACCTGACCGGTAATACATATAACAGGTATGCTGTCCGCATAAGCCGTAGCAATACCGGTAACCATATTGGTTGCACCCGGGCCTGAAGTTGCCACGCACACACCCACTTTGTTGCTGCATCTGCTGTAACCGTTTGCCGCATGAACAGCCGACTGCTCCATACGGACAAGTATATGTTTGATATTAGATTTATAAAGTGAATCGTAAAATGGACAAATCGCCGCACCCGGATAGCCAAAAACTGTATCTACGCCCTCGGCCTCAAGGCACTTAATCATAATATCTGCACCGCTAATCATAAACCCACAATACTCCTAATATATTTTAATAATGTTAGATTCAAACACTAACTTTATAACATTATACAATAAAGTATTTATCATTTCAAGTACAAAACCTAAAAAAACACCTTGATTTTATTGAAGCGTTGTGTTATAATACACTTAAAGTTGTAAACTCGTTATAATTCGGGTTTATATAAACGAGCGGCAGGCCCTATACGATTGGGGTCTGTGAACCATGTCAGGCGGGGAACCGAGCAGCATTAAGCAGTTCTTTCGATGCGATATAGTAAGTCTGTCGTTCGTTTATGTAAATCCTCAGCCGTTAGTCGGCATAACGGTTTACAATTTTTTGTTTTATGACAGCTTATACATTATATTTACAGAAAGATGATTTTATGTATCAGGTACTTTACCGCAAATGGCGGCCTGCCTGCTTTGCCGATGTTTCGGGACAGCCACAGGTCACACAAACCCTAAAAAACGAAATAAAAAACGGTAGAATACACCACGCTTACCTCTTTACCGGTTCAAGGGGAACAGGTAAAACCACCTGTGCTAAAATCCTTGCAAAAGCCGTCAACTGCCTTGACCCCAAGGACGGCGAGCCGTGCGGTCACTGCCAAAACTGTATAGACTTTGCCGACGGAAATATGCTCGATGTAATTGAAATGGACGCAGCAAGCAACCGACGCATTGATGACATAAGGGCATTGATCGATGAGGTTTCGTTCTCCCCTGCAAAAGGCAAATACAGGGTTTACATCGTTGACGAGGTTCATATGCTCACCAACGAGGCATTCAACGCTTTGCTCAAAACACTTGAGGAGCCTCCGGCACATGTAATTTTTATTTTGGCAACTACCGAAGTTCACAAGCTTTTGCCGACAATACTCTCACGGTGTCAGCGTTTTGATTTTCACAGAATTGCTCCGGAGGATATTGCCGACCGACTTGAATACATTGCATCGCAGGAAAACATCACTATAACAAGAGAAGCCGCTTTGCTGACTGCAGTAATCGCAGACGGTGCAATGCGTGACTCGCTTTCGATAATGGACAGGTGTATAGGTATCAATTCTGCCATTGACGCCGATGTTGTCCGCCAAGCTGCAGGACTTGCACAGACTGACTATCTGTTCACAATTTCGGCTGCGTGTATCAATAAAAATGTCCGCAGAGCCATTGATATAATAGATAAACTCCATTCCGAAAGCAAAGATATGGCTAAACTTTGTGCCGAAATTATCAACCATTTCAGGAATTTTATGCTGATTAAAACAGTTAAAAATCCTCGGAATATGCTGATTATGAATGACAGCGAGTTTGAAGAGGCACAGACCCAGTGCGACTATGTTTCGCTTGCCGACATCATATACTTTATGGATGTTCTTCAACGCAGTGCTGAAAGGATGGGCAAAAGCTCTTCTGACCGCACCGAGCTTGAAACAGCACTTGTAAAACTCTCCTCCCCCGAACTCGACGGCAGTCCCGAAGCCTTGATTGCAAGAATTGTAAAGTTGGAAAAACAGGCAAAGCTCGGTGGGCTGACAAACACTGAAAACCTACCGCCTCTTAACGAGGACAAGCTCACTGAAAATAAAAAAGCTGAACAACCCGTTGCTCCGCCAACAACCGCCGAGCCTGCACCAAGTACTGAACCTGCTGAACAAACTCAAAATCAACCTCAGCAAAGCCAAACCAAACAACCGCAACAACCTACTGCAAGACGGGCGGTAAATCAGGAAGAACTCTATGCAAACGCAAGGCCGTTCCCCGAATGGGCTGAAATTGTAGAAAATATGAAAAACTACAGTATGACAATCGGCACGGCTTTTTCAAACAGTGCAGCGTTTGTAAGCGGGGATTTTTTGCTGATTGATGTCAACAATGATATGGCATTTAATCTTCTCAGGCACGACCCAAATCAAAAAGAGCGAATCCGCACAGCTGTTCAGGAAATGACAGGCAAGCGGTATAAGCTTGGGCCGTACAAACCGCCTGTTCAAGAAATAAAAAAAGACGACCCTCTCAAAAAATTTGCAGAGGATTTAACAAACAAAGGTATTGAATTTACCGAAGAATAAGATATAAGAAAGGAAATTATTATGAAAGCAAGATTACCAAAAAATTACGGCGGAAACGGAATAGGAAATATGCAGCAGCTTGCCCGCCAGGCACAAAAAATGCAGGAAGAAATGGAAGCAAAAACAGCAGAGCTTGAAGAGAGAGAGTATTCTGCAACTGCAGGCGGCGGTGCCGTTAAGGCAACCGTAAGCGGTGCAATGGAAGTTAAGTCGCTTGATATTGACCCTGAAGTTGTTGACCCTGAGGATGTAGAAATGCTCAGCGACATTATCCTTGGTGCAGTTAATGAAGCACTCAGAAATGCCGCAAAGGATAAGGAAGAATCCTTGACTGCAATTTCCGGCGGACTTAACATTCCGGGTATGTTCTGATGCCGTCTTATAATGTTGTTCCACTGCAAAGATTGATTGAAAATTTTGAAAAGCTCCCGGGAATCGGTGCAAAAACTGCTCAACGGCTTGCATATTTTGTTCTGAATATGCCAAAAACAGAAGCAGATGATTTTGCAAAAGCAATCACCGATGCTCAGGAAAAAATCCACTATTGCAGTGTGTGCTGTAACCTGACAGACAAGGAAAAATGCCCTGTTTGTTCAAGTGCAACCCGTGACCACAGCTCAATTTGCGTTGTGGAAACACCCAGGGATGCAATGGCTATGGAATCCACAAACGAATACAAAGGCACATACCATGTTTTGCACGGTGCTATTTCTCCGCTGAACGGAATAGGACCCGACCAACTAAAAATCAAGGAACTGCTTGTAAGGCTTAATAACAACGAAGTCAACGAGGTTATTATGGCAACCAATCCCACAGTTGAGGGTGAGGCAACCGCTATGTACATCAGCCGGCTGTTAAAACCGCTCGGCATAAAAGTTACACGGCTTGCATATGGTATTCCTGTGGGCGGTGACCTTGAATATGCTGATGGAGTTACCCTTGCCAGAGCACTCGAGGGCAGAACTTCACTTTAAAGGTGTTATTATGAAAGAGAGTACAAAAACTATAGCACAAAACAAAAAGGCTCATCACGATTATTTTATTCTTGAAAGCTACGAGGCTGGCATTGAACTCTGCGGAACAGAGGTTAAGTCACTCCGGGCGGGGCGGGTAAATTTAAAGGACAGCTGGTGCAATATTGTTGACGGCGAAATTTTTGTCAACGGTATGCACATCTCCCCTTACGAACAGGGAAATATATTTAACCGTGACCCGCTGCGTGTGAGAAGACTTCTTATGCACAAAAGAGAAATTTTAAAATTGTTCGGCACAATTCAGCAACAGGGGCTTTCTCTCATACCGATAAGCCTCTATTTCAAAGGAAGCAAAGTAAAAATGCAGGTAGGTCTGTGCAAAGGTAAAAAACTGTACGACAAAAGAGCCAGCATAGCCGAAAGAGATGCAAAACGCAATATGGAAAGAGCCATAAAAGAACGCTTTTGATGTTATAAATGTGTGTTTTTAAACATTTCCTGTTGACATTCTTAGTAATCAAGAGTAAAATATAGTTTCAAAACAGTTTTAACTTCCGTCGACAACGGCGGAAAAATATGGGGGTGCAATGGTTTCGACGGGGGTTTTGACCCTTGGTAAGCGAGTAGCGGTGCAGGACCGCTTGTAACCTGCAATTTTTAAAAATAAACGACAATAATAAAGTTGTTTTAGCAGCCGCTTAAGGTTGCTTGTCTGAGTTGAGAGTACCACGGCTCTTCTCGGGCATCACTCAGTGGTAAATGTGAACTTCGGAATGCCTCGGCCGTTGTCACACATCAGAGGCTACCAAGTGCATAAGCCTGTCTGTGGGCGTGTGTATGAGGGAATGCAAGTACACAAACTACACTCGTAGAAAGCCATGGCAATGAATCTTCGGACAGGAGTTCGATTCTCCTCACCTCCACCAGAGAACTTAACGGTCGAACAAATGAAAATTCTGTAATATTTTTCAAAAACTCATTGTTCGAACTATTTATGAAACGCACAGAATAGTCCTGTGCGTTTTAGTCTTCCGAAAAACTCTGAATTCACTTTTTTGAAGAGCTTGTAAAATTCAACAATAAAATTTTTTGCGGCTGCCCGTAACAACTCACGGACAACCGCATTTTTTAATTCATCTAAAATATTTTTAAGCACAGAAACCAATAATTCCTTAATTAATATTTTAAACCGCTTATTAAACTTCAAAAGAAAATTACATTCCCTTTAACATATCTACAAGGTTGTCAATCTGTTCTTTATGAGAACCATCCATTTCAGAGAACGCCGGAACATCCTTGCCGTTTGCATAATCGGTAATCAAAGACAGTGTTGCGGTTATTCCCAAAGCAAAAATAGCTATGATAACAGCAAAAATACCAATGATAATGCCCGACTTGCGGGGACCCTTTTTGTCAGTGGGCTTTCTACTCAGAGCACCTGCTACAATAGCCACAATACCAAGCACAATGCCTGCTACCGCAAAAGCAATGTTTATACTTCCATAGAAAACTGCGTTAGTTCCCTCGATAGGGGTTGTAGGAATAAAAGCGATAATTATACTTACGAAAGCGAGAAGTCCGGCAATTAAACCAACAAAACCTTTTACATTCTTTTGCATAGTAATTTACCTCCAAAAATTTAGTTTATTTAACATCCTTGCGGTTGAACACCTTTACAGTAATCGTTAAGAAAACTACAATACAAACAACAGAAACAATAATAGCATTTACAACCGCAGTATTCGCAGCAACATTTACTTCTCTAATTAGCTGGTCAGGTGCATAGTCCGAAATATTAAAATCATTTATTTTAAATATATTGCTAATAGCTGAATCCAGTCCCATATAAACAAGGAACAGAAAACCCGAACCAAGTAATACGCCGACAATGCTTGCAAAGGTTTTGCTTTTAAGTCCTGTGGTTACAAAAAGTAAAATAGAACTGATTGCCATTGAGAGCAGCCATTTAATCAACAGGGTAAGGATACCTGCAAAAACCTGATTATCCACAATGAGTGTACCTGAAATCACATTACCAATTACAATTGAAGCTGAACCTGCCACAAAGAAAATAATATTATGAATACCGATCACTATAAATTTAGAAATAACAGTAATGCCTTTGTTTGGAACCTGTCCTGCAATATTTTTGATGTATCCGTTAGCTATATCAGCGTAAGCAAAAGTACTAATTGAAACAAACATCAATACCATAAGTATCCCAAAAGAAAAAGGGTTAGATATAGATTCGGATAAATCCATTTTATCATTTATTTCTTCCAGTTTAAAAAAATTGATAAGAAGATGACACCCCACAATCCAAGCACAGTTAAGTACAAAAGTAACAATTAAAGAAATAATAAACATCTTTGACTTTCTGAGTCTGTACCAATCCATTTTTACAAGATTACCCATTGTGCTGACCTCCTGTTACGCTAAGATAATAATCCTCTAGGGATACATTTTTGATAAACGCCTCTTTAACATCAACATTAGCATTGACTAATGTCTTAATCATCTTTGCACTTTCGTCAAGTTTTTCACTGATGCGAACATTATTGTCATTATCGACCAAAACAAGTTTGTAGCCTGCACTTTTCAAAGCCTTTACAGCTGCATCTGTCTGTGATGTTTTAACAGTAACATACTGACCGCAGCGTGACGAAAGTTCCTCGGTAGTGAACTCGTCAATCAGTTTACCTTCGTGGATAATTCCGTAAGAGTCCGCGAGTTTTCCAAGCTCATCCAGAATATGGCTGGAAATCATAATCGTTATTTCCTTTTCATCACGGAGCTTTTCGAGCATTTGTCTGACCTCTACGATACCCTGTGGGTCAAGTCCGTTGATAGGCTCATCAAGAATGATAAGCTTCGGGTCGCCCACAAGTGCAAGTCCTATGCCGAGTCGCTGACGCATACCCAGCGAAAAAGAGCCTGTGTCTTTATCGCCTACATTCTCCAGCCCTACAAGATTAAGTATATTTTTTATATACTCTGAGTCGTTGCAACCCATAGCAATACACTTAATCTTTATGTTCTCATAAGCAGAGATATTTGGATAAATACCCGGGTGCTCAATCAAAACACCTACCTTTGAGAGATGTCGCTTTGCAGCATCTCCTTTGTCACCAAAAAGCGAAAATGTTCCGCTTGTAGGTGTTGAGAGTCCGCTTAACATTCTCATAATTGTGGTTTTACCGGCACCGTTACGCCCAATAAGACCATAAATCTCGCCCTCACGAATATGGATACTGATGTCCTTTGCGGCATCTTTAGTTCCATATGTTTTCGTAAGCTTGTCGGTTGTCATTATGTAACTCATAAATTTCTCCTATATAATAGTTTGTAATAGTAAAATATTTATAAACTCTTTAGTTTTCTGAAAACTCGCAAAACAAACGCCCTGAGAGGAAACAAATCACACCACAAAAACAAATACATACGGTAGCAAAACCCGTGCAGTTTTATCGTTTTATTATTTCGGATAATTCCGGTTAAAATTCCGATAATATGCCTGTCGGTCACACCGTACTCTTTATTGCTGCGGTTGTCGCCGCAAATAACATAGTCGTTTTCTCTGACTTTTAATATTCTGTGCAGCACATACTGACCGCTGTCTCGCTTATACAATGGAATATCGTATTTTTTGAGTCTGCCGTTTGGCTTTTCTATGATAAGTAAATCTCTCCCCTGTTTAATAAGAGGAAACATACTGTCACCGACATTTGTATAGACCAGCTTGCCGTTTTTTGCAATTACTTCTTCAAAAGTAGTTTTACTCATCAAGTGCTCCGATTTTTCTCAAATTCACAAGAGTGTTTTGAACATCTTTGGCAATCGTTTCTTTGTCAGCGTCGTATTTTTCACTTAATTTTAAAACTATTTCTTCCTCAGTGGTTTCTGTTGCAAGACATTCCAAAATACAGCCAAAGGTCTTGTTTCCCTTAACAAGTCCCGAAAATTCGGATGCGTTAGCTGATATTAAAATGCTTTCTGTTCCGTCATTGTGCATAATAAAGCTTTCTTTTAGTTTCATATGCTATCCTTTCATTTTATGGTAGGAAATTTCTGCCGCTTCGATATTCTGATTACAGAACAATTGATAAAAACCTACCTTTTGGGCAATCAAATCCAATAAAACGAGTGTTTTTTTCAGGCTGTCTATTTTTGCAGGGCGATAGCACTGCTGTAAAAGCTCACCATACACAGCTTGCTTTGTAACCGGAGCAATGCTGTTATTTTCTGCCCTTTTCAAAAAACAGATTACCTTTAAGGGAGCAGATATATTATTGCCCAGATGGTGCTTACCGTTCCAAGGCGTACCGTAGGCGAACACCCCGCTGTCGGTAATTTTGAGCAGAGGTTTATCGTCATTCACCATAACCGCACGATCTTTGAAAAGTTCTTTCCACAGTCTTGTATGTGTAGATTTACCTGTTCCGCTTTTTGCCGTAAACAAATATCCCTCGCCGTCAACTGCAATTACCGAACCGTGGAACAAAAGCGTATTGTAGGCAGGCATTTTTTCGGCAATTTTTCGATAAAGAGCAAGTGTTTCGAGGTACTCGTCGGGATAACAGATAACCCTGTGACCTTCTGCTATATTTTCACGAGCTGATTTCATACTTTCAAAATCAATATCATCTTTTGAAACAATCACATTGAAATCAGCTTTATTTTCAGTAATATATGCCCTGCAAAAATCATAGGTTGAGTCAAAAATACAGCTCACACCAATATTTTTGTCGGCAAGTTTAATAACAAATTCTTTTCTCATTGTTTTAACTTATCGGAATAAATGGCAGCTCGTTTTCTTCGGTTGGCAAATTCATCTCTGTTGTCGGTTTTGTGGCAGATGGCTTTGTCGTTGCGGATTGTGAATGTGTAACAGATTCTGTCTGCTTTGCAGGCTTAGTGGCAACGGGCTTTGCTGTTGTAGCTTGAGATTTTGTTTTATTCTTTTGGGTTGTGGATTGAAATTTGCCGGTACTATTAGAATTGTTGTTAGAATTCTGAGAACTAACAGGTTGACTGTCTGAGCCTTTTGACTGAGAAAAATTTGAAGAAATTGTTGACTGCACAGAGTGACTTATGCTTTGTGTTGAATTTTTTTTGTTTGATTTTTCTGCCTTGACGGTAGTTGTGTTTACGGCAGAAGTTGATGAAGATTCTGCAGAGGTGCTTGTTTGCTGAACAGAAGAACTATCCGTTGGAGTTTTGTCGGAACAGCCTTTTGTACAAGACGACATAGACACCGCTAAAATTAACACTGTAATAACAAAATATATTTTTTTCATAACCTATAGCCTATGCATTTTTATCATCGGGCGAGTAAATCTCTTCTACCATATTTTGCAGATCTTCCTGTGTATAGCGGAGTCTTTTTGCTTCTTCCAGTGTAGAAACAATATATCTTTCTTTAAAAGTCTTTCGGCGTTCTTCTATCAGCTTATCGACAGCTCCCTCGGCAACAAACATACCGATTCCTCGCTTTTTGTAGACAAATCCTTCAGAAACCAGCACATTAATGCCTTTATTAACCGTTGCGATATTAATTCCAAATTCTTTTGAAAGTTGGGTTGTCGATACGAGCTTTTCGCCCTCCTTGATATCGCCCATCAGAATGTGGTCCTTGATACCCTCACTGATTCTGAGAAAAATCGGGATACTTTCTTTTACATTTTCCATAATATTAATCTCCTTATTACATTAGTTATACAATTAGACAATTAACCCGTTATCATTATAGCACAATAGTCATTCTAAGTCAATTGTATAATATAATGTTCTTTAGTTTCGGTTTTGAAATGGCAGAACACTATATATTAATTTTTTCAATTAATAAAGCGTAACCGGAAGTAATAAGGTATTTATCCTTTTTCTTACAATAATACAATTTTAAAGTAATAAACTTTGCTGTCTTATCCGGAATTGAAGTTATCTCGGTTAGTTGGTTAAGTGATTATCTCATTGTGTATATAATATATCATATATATTTTCATTTGTTAACACTTTTTTAAAGAAATTTTAAAAAATATCTTAGCCCTATTTCAAGGTACTGCGATTGATTAAATATTCAGTTTACTGATAATTTCAGAGTATGATTCTTCCCAGTCTTTGTAAGGATTATCGAGTATTACATATTGAATATTCAAGCTCTGCAGTATTTCAAGTTCTCGTCGCTGGCGTTCTTCTAATGCTGTTATATAACCGTCAAATCCGTTAAGGTGATTTGCCCTTCCATACATACCATTACAATGATATTCTATTACTCCGTTAAGCCAATTTATATCACGCTCAGAAACAGCTTTTTCAATTTCACTTCGTATATTATCATATTTCAGATAGACAACAAACGGCTCTAACGGTTTAATGATATTGCAAATTTCACCGATATATTCAGCTGATACGGCTGTATCAAATCCGAATCTCATCATTGTTTCACACATTGGGTTCTGCAGCAAAACACAATTAAAAACATATCTGTCACCCGGAGCAATGCTATTTACAAATTCACTCCATTTATCAAGCATTATCGGCTTTTCTGTTTCCCAAGGCAAAAAATCATAGATTTTATACTTTAACAGCCTATCAAAAAAATCACCTGTATATTTTTTCAGTTCAACAATGTATCCATCAAATTTTTGAATTGAATCTGCTTTTATCAGCTTTTGTTCATCATTTGAAAAATTGTTTAAATCGCTATTCTTAATAAATGCGTGAAATTCGTAATCCGCAGGGTGCAAACCACTGCCTTCATCGAAGTATTTGGCATTTAGCCTGTTTGCAATATATTTTGAGGTTGTGCTTTTTCCCGAACAGGGCAGTCCTTCAACGATTATAAGTTTTTTCATGTTTTTCTCCCCTGTAAATCCCGATTTATATTACTAAAATTTTATCATACAAATGTGTGTTTGTCCATAATAAAAAAGAGGTTGCTCAAAATGAACAACCTCAATTTTTAAAAATCAGGTAAAACCATATCCGAGTATTTCATAGTATGCTACAGAATATAAATTTTCTTATTAAAAGTGGTGTGGAGTTATCTTCGATTGTGTAATTCCTTTCGCTCTTATAATTACTGATGTTAATGCAACCGCAGAAGATACTGCTAATACTGTTGACATTGTGATTGCTGCAATTTTTGATTTTCCCTTACTGTTTTTCATTATTAAAACTCCTCTATATATTTGTTATATTTTTTAATTAAGCTTGTCTGATGATATTTTTCTGGCTGTCTACAAAGAAAGTCATTTTTACGCTAACCCACTTTTTGTCGCTTGTCTTATATTTCAGAACAAAGTGGTTAAGTCCGTATGATGTACCTGTAATTTTGAAGGTGTATTTATGTGTTGTAAAGTCGTAACTGCACTTTACTTTTAAGTTACTATTGTCAGCGGTGTAAGTCCAGTCATAACCGTATGATGTTTGTCCTACTGCTTTAAAGTAATAAGCTTTTGCAAAAGTATTAAGCTTTGCTGTCTTGTCCAGAACGGAAGTTGTTTGTGAAACACTTGACTGGACTGTACCGCTGTTGCTTGCGGCACTTGCACTTACTGATGTTAAAGCAAATGCAGAAGATACTGCTAATACTGTTGACATTGTGATTGCTGCGATTCTTGATTTTACCTTACTGTTTTTCATTTTTGAAACTCCTCTTGTTTTGTTATATTTTTATTTGATTATATTTAATTAAGCTTGTCTGATGATGTTTTTCTGGCTGTCTACAAAGAAGGTCATTTTTACGCTAACCCACTTTTTGTCGCTTGTCTTATATTTCAGAACAAAGTGATTAAGTCCGTATGATGTACCTGTAATTTTGAAGGTGTATTTATGTGTTGTAAAGTCGTAACTGCACTTTACTTTTAAGTTGCTATTGTCAGCGGTGTAGGTCCAGTCATAACCATATGATGTTTGTCCTACTGCTTTAAAGTAATAAGCTTTTGCAAAAGTATTAAGCTTTGCTGTCTTGTCCGGAATTGAAGTTGTTTGTGAAACACTTGACTGTACTGTACCGCTGTTGCTTGCGGCACTTGCACTTACTGATGTTAAAGCAAACGCAGAAGATACTGCTAATACTGTTGACATTGTGATTGCTGCGATTCTTGATTTTACCTTACTGTTTTTCATTTTTGAAACTCCTCTTGTTTTGTTATATTTTTATTTGGTTAATCGGTTGAGTGATTAACTTGTTGTGTGTATAATATATCATATGTATTTCCATTTGTCAACACTTTTTTTAAAAAATTTTTAAAAAAATATCGCAGCCCTATTTCTAGGTACTGCGATTGATTAAATATTAACAGTTTGTTGCATATTGGTATAAACGGTAACTCATATTATCGTAGCTTATGGTTTCTACTATGTAAGGAGCATCAAACTCGCCTAAAAAAACGCTTAATCTTGGTTGCGTCTGTAATCTCCAAGCCGTTGCCGTCAATATCGGCAGCCGGACTCCACGGGAATATTCGCAAGCACCCTTTGAATTACAGTTATATCGGTTATGGTTAAACAGACAAATTTCTGCGGTCAGCTTTTGTTCTTAGCCAAAGATTCGAAAATATATGCAAGCACCTTTGACGGCTCCAGGTCACTGATATTCTCCGGGTCGGTCAGTCCATCCCCTTTTGTATTCCAGGTGAATCTACCTGCATTTTCACCGTCAAATGTAAAGTATGTTTCCGGGTCTGCCAACTTGACCGGATATCTTTCATACCATTCCGGATAATATTCTGACATATACTTATCCGCAAGCAGATAAGCCTCGCATTTTTTAGATAATCCGATGGCGCTCATTTCCACACCGCCTCCGGGCTGCCCTGTCCTGCTGACAGCAGGGGTGCTGTGAAGTATGACTACACTTCCGTCACTGCAAGTTCCGAGACTGATCCAAACATGGCCGTCGAGGCTCATGATGTCGCCGGGCTTCATTTTGTAGTCATTATCACTCACCGGAGCAGCTATATCCTGCGTCCATTCTCCATAGCCCATCTCTGAGAGCATTTTTGAAATTCTAACAGCCCCAACTACATACCCATCTTTTCCACTCTCTGTTTCAAGCGTGTTATAAATGGCCCAACCGACATATCCCGAACAGTCGAGACCCGCGTAATAGTATTCATTGTACTCGCCGTAAGGATAATAACTTGTGGTTGGATCTGCGTTACGCTCATCCTCATCCTTTGACTTATAGGTAAAGTTTTCATCCTGCTCATTAAAGAATTTCACCCAGTCAGAAGAAACGCCGATGGTTCTTGCCTGTATGGAAGAGCCTTCATCCTGCCAGTCCCAGCCACCGCCGTAGATATATAATGTAGTACCCACAGGTTCCATTGCTGTTTTCAGAAAATTGCCAAGTGTCAGTTCTCCCGGTATGCCGCTTACCACAGGTTTAAATGTGGATTTTTCCGATGTATTGAGCTCCGTTGCCGCAATCACCGTATCGTCCTCTATTGTGATCTCATAGTTGTAATTTTCCTTCAGCTGATTTTGAATCGGATAATCATAGCTTCCGTCCTTTTTAGGTTTTCCGGAATCGATTTTTAATATGTTCTCTTTCCCGTCAATGAGAAAGCGATACCGGAAATCTTCTTTTGTGTCCTTGTTGACATCCTCGGCTCCATAGTTTTTAACGCCCTCATACAGCGCTTTAACCTTAGTAATATCTGAAGTGTTCTCGTCCTTTGATGTATTGTCTCGCACGGCAGTACAGCCGATTAAACCAACTGCCAGAGCAGCCATAATAATACATGTCAAAGCTTTTCTTTTCATTTTTGATCGCTCCTGTCTAATTGATAATTTCGTGATTAATGCACATCCTTTTTATAAACTACAGTGTCTATTATCCAATATAGGAAACTTCTACACCCGCTGTTAATGAGCATTACCAAAAAGCATACATTATCAAAAGCGGAAAGGAGAACCCACCGGATGCTTTTCATCTTCTGTTCATCTTAGCAATAGAAGCGAGAGTGGGGATTTTCATAGGACAGACATCCACGCAGGACATCGCTTTTGAACAGCTCTTTGCAAAATTCGCCTTGTAGGATTCCTTGATTGCGACTTTTCTTGAATCACTGCGGGACGAAATAAGATAACAGTCGTTTGCGAACGCAGCACCGTAGAAGGATTTGCCGTCCTTATAATTAGGGCAAACCTCAAGGCACAATCCGCATTTCAGACACTTACCCGCCGAATACATATGGTCGTACTGCGTCATATCGGAGTTCTTATATTCTTTAATGTATGTATTAGCTTTTTTGAGGTTTTCCTGAATAATTCCCCTGTCTACAACAAGGTCGCAAATCGTAGGGAATTTGGACAGAGGCTCAAGTATTATTGTATCGCCCTTAATATCTCTGAGAAATGTTTCGCAAGCCAGAGCGGGACGGCGGTTAATCACCATAGCACACCCACCGCACATTCCCTGCAAGCAAGAGCATTCCCACTGGATTCGAGGTGCATGCTTGCAAAAAATATCCGTTAAATCATCCTTATAATTAAGCTCGTCAAGCATACCCGCTACAGTCTGGTTGTCCTTATATTCATAACTGAATTCCTGCCAATACGGCTGTGAGTTCGGCGATTTCTGTCGCAGTATTTTAACTCTCATACTTTCCCTCCGTATCAAGATATGTATGGTACTTTCCGTCATCATACGAGATGATTGTAGAGGCTGTCCAATCGTCCTTAGTCTCAGGATAATCAGACCTGTAATGTGCTCCTCGGCTTTCTTTTCGGTTTTTAGCACAGATTAGCGTCGCTTTCGCAAGCGTCAGTATTCCCGAAAGGCTGTAACCGAGATACGCAAATTCTGATTTGTCAAAATTCAGCTTATCAGCTATAGAAAGATAGAACGAAACATCGTCAATTCCTTTTTCCAGTTCTTGAGCGGAGCGGACAATACCGAGATTTTCGTGCATAGTTTCTGCGAGCATATCCCTGACATATTTTACGGGATAAAGACTTTTGGATTTTCTCATAGTGCTAAGTTTTTCTTCCGCTTCTTTCAGCTCCGATGAAAAATCATTATCCAATTCTGTCTGCTCGCTCTTTTCAATCGACGAAGCGGCGACCTTACCGCCGTGTATAGCCGCGAGCAGCGAATTACCGCCGAGCCTGTTTGCACCGTGATAAATAGAAGCACACTCTCCTATTGCGTAAAGATTTTTGATGTTTGTTTCGTGGTTGTTCTTTACTGCGATACCGCCCATAAAGAAGTGAACCGACGGCGTTACAGGGATACTTTGCTTAGTTATATCAATACCTCGATATTTCTTACACAGCTCGTAAACCTCGGGCAGTCTTTTCAGAATTTTTTCTTTACCGAGGAAGGTTATATCAAGATAGATTTCTTTTTTTGTTTCTTCCATACACCGTGCTACTATATCTCTCGGCATAAGGTTGCCACGCTCTCCGAAGCGTTCTTCCATAAAATAAACATACCTGCCGTTATCCTCATAATAAAGCCGTCCACCCTCTCCCCTGACGGCTTCGGAAACGAGCATCATCTTCTGAGAGGTTTCGATTGTTGTAGGATGATACTGTATAAATTCGAGATTTTTTAGTTCTACTCCCTGCGTAAAAAGCTTGCCTGCGGCGTAACCGTCGCATTGAGTAGAACCTGTTGTCTTACCAAACAGAGCGTTTTGTCCGCCTGTGGCAAAAACTACGCTGTCCGCTGTGATAATTTCGGGAGAACCTGTCGCTTCGTTATAAAATACTGCACCGCAGCAGATACCGTCCTTTATCAGTGCACTGTAAAAATCCATCCATAAACGCCTTTTTATCAAGCCCAAGCCCTCGTAGCGTCTAGCTTCCATAACAAGAGCGGTTACGATTTGCTTACCTGTTGACGCACCGCAATAGCAGGTGCGTTTGTGCGACTGTCCGCCGAAAGCTCTTTTACTTACTCTGCCGTCAGTCTCGAGAGTAAATATCGTTCCGAGCTTTTCGAGCCATTTTATAACATCATTAGCGTTCTCGCATAAGCCCTTGACCGCCTTCTTTCCCGCGATATGACATCCGCCCTTAAGGGTATCCTCAATATGGCTCTCTATACTGTCTTTGTATTCAGGGAAATCGGTCACGGCGTTAATACCGCCGGCGGCGAGTACGGACTGCGACCTCTCAGACGGGAAAGGAGATACAAGCGTTACCTCAATGCCCTTTTCCGCACAGCTTATCGCACAGCTGAGCCCTGCTATTCCGCTTCCTATAATCAATACCTTTTTCATATGATTCACTACCCAAAAATTTTCAAGTGTGTACTTGTAATAGTTAAGCTCGTTATAAGGAACATAACAGTACATACTCCCAACAATATTCTGTCGATAATACGCTTCTTCTTTATATCCTCAAGCCATCCGAGCGTTATAAGGGCGTTCGTGAAAGACATAGCAACATGACAGTAAAGTGAGGCATAAAAAAGAATCTGACAGGCTTCTATAAGATAATAGCCCATGCTCCCGGCACTGCCTTGCAACAAGACAAAGGAGAAAATATGAAGTGGCAGTAAAAGCAACATCACAGCCGCACTTATGCGTTGCAAAACTGTTTTAATATTCAGCTTTTTATATGCTGTTGTTTTTGAATCGTGTAATGCAAAAACACTGATTACAGACAGTATTGCGTGCAGAACTATAACTCCCGCGAGAGTATATCCCGACACCGCCGACAGAATCGGGTTGTAATAAAAGGTTATGTAGGCGAAAGTTTGATAACCCGTATGAAATAATATCGCAAAAACCGCTAAAAGCGACAGGCGTGCATTCCATTTTTTTATTCTCATTGAACACCTCAGATGTTTTCTAAAATCGTTTTATACTCCGACAAAATATAGATTAATTATACATTACCGTCCTTTATTTTACAACGATTCGGTAACAGAACTTCACTTGTATTATTTTGCCCAATTTATTAAAGTTTCCTATACAATAAAAAAGCAGAAGCATCCTAAATAATGGATACTTCCGCCTGATTCATTTATTTAACTTTAATCTTAACCGTTACCGTTCTTTAGGATTGAAAATTAATAACCTTTGTCTACAATCTCCCAACCGTCGTCCTCGGTGCGTCCGAGCCACCAGTTATAATCCTTGTAATCGGTATCTGCTTTAAATGTTAATTCTCCGACATCCTTCGGCGTATGGAAATCCATAAAGAATTCCGCAACCTGAGTGTATTTTCCGTCCGGATTAATCTCGTTAAGACGCTTAAGGTTTTCATCGGTAACAGCCTCGTCGCCCGCATAACGAATTCTTTTGAGCTCACAGCCCTCCCAAGAAGCGAATTGACACTTTATCTGAATTACAGCGGCTTCGAGGTCCTCTTTTGAATAAATGTCGAATTTGCCGTAGTCAATATCCACCTTAGCACTGCTTGCGGTGCCGAGGTATTCCTCAAATGTAATACCCTTTGAGGTAATCTCTTTGGCAACATCAACATTATCAATATAGCGAATATGCCACGGCTCGTAGCCATATCCCGTGATATGCTCGCTGCCATCGAGATAGCGGAGAATGAAGCCGTAGTCGGCGAGTTTTTTATGGATTTTTGCCCAAATATCAGTATATTCAATCATATCCTCGTTCTCGGTAATATCCTTACCGTCAACAATCAGATACAAATCAAGTGCGAGTCCTGTATGGTGTTCGGAATAGCCCGGAGTTGCAACAGTTTTAAGTGCGTAGTCCTTGCCGTATTTCTCGGTAAACTCGTCCATAATTCTCTGTTGTTCTTTAACGCTTCTGCGTGCGGAGTCGAGGTCTACATAGATGTCTTCTTTCTCTAAATCCGCCTTGAGCTTAAGATAAGCGTCGTATGCTTTTTTCTCTACTTCGACTTCATCCTTGACAGAGTTTGTCATTTTAACGGTTTCAAGCTCTTTCTCCCAATTGTCGGGTAGCTTGTGCGTCTTGTTGACAAGTGCCATATAGTCGATGGCGTCAGTCTTTGATGTATCGGAGGTTGTCGCTGTTGTTTCGGACTTATCCGCTGAATTTTCAGCACTGCAACTCACACAGGAAATCACAAGGATTCCCATCGTTAATAATGCAATAATTGGAACTAACACCTTATTTTTCATAGATTTTCTTCCTGTATAATTCTAACTAAATCAGGCGTCAAGGTCGCCGCCCATTTTATCAAGTGAATTAATGGTGATTTTGCATCAGAGTGGAAACGGCTAATACCATTACAAGTACCAAAGATAATATTTTCTTCATTTTTTAAACCTTCTTTCTGAATGTTATTCTTCGTTGGTTTCAACTTTCTTGATAGCATCGTTTACATCCTTTGAAAGTTCCATCTCCTGAAAATCGGTATCATCGGATAGGCACATATCGAAGCCCTGCGTTGCGTCGAACTCCGCTTCTGAACTGTCAAAAGCCAATTCCAAGATATGACCACCCTTTGTTCTGTCATCAGAAACAAAGTGGAAATGCCGGCCCGGTGTATTCAAACCGTCCATATAATCAGGACAGTCCAGTGCCACAATAGTTCCCTTGATGTTTTCGTAGTTGAATTCTATCTGGTCTGTAGCCAAAGCTTTATCGAGGCTCTTGTATGGCTTTTCCTGTTTCAGCTAACTTCGCACATTCATTGTCTTGAACTTACCATTGATTTTCACCATATAAAACAGGTTTTTTCCGTTTTCGTTGACAGTTTTCGTGAGCGAATCCTTCAAGCTGTTTATATCGTTAATCTTAGACAATTTTACAGAAAGGTCTTTATCAAAAAAGTTACATTGGAAAACGGAACCGTTTCGTTATCGTCAGCTTCTTTAACGCTGCCGTCACCAAGTGCCTGATATACCTTGCCGTCGAGCACAATCATCTCACCATTGACGCCTTCAAAGGTTCCTATGCCTGTATCTCTATGCTGTTTGAGTTCACTAACTTTAATTATACCGTCATAGTAACCCTGTGTAAGTGATTGCCGCAGTGCAACCTGATAGATAGTTTCTCTGTCTGACTCAGCTGTTTGCCCGGATGAACAAGCTGTAAGAGCCAGCACCATCACTGCGATTAAAAAAAGTTCCTTTAAATTGACCCGACCCCCAAAAGTTAGACCAAAAATCTAATTTTCGGAGGTCGGTATTTTTATGGCAAAATACAGTTATGAATTCAAGAAAAAAGTGGTGACAGAGTATCTAAACGGCGAGGGAGGCTACGAATATCTTTCA
>JAFTGC010000022.1 GCA_017458105.1 Ruminococcus sp.
TTGCTGCTTTTGTTGCACCTTTTTTGTCAGCATATTTTAAAAGGGATTGACGGAACTTCATCTTTTGTGTTACAGTATTCATAGCAAATGGGTTCTCCTTTGTTTGGATAGTTGTTGCAAATTAACTTTAACACAGAAGTTTCCTATTTGCTATTCTTTTTTCTATTTATTTGTAACGCATCTATTGTAAACCTACAACAATATACATTTTATGTCAATATTTTAGTTGATATAAAATTGCATTTATGATATAATATACTGAATGTTGGTTTTAGGTGGTGAATTATAGTTATGGTTGTACTCGGCATTGATCCGGGCTACGCAATTGTAGGTTATGGAGCAATCCGTTTTGTTAACAACACTTTCACACCTATATCCTTCGGTTCTATAACAACTGAGGCAGATATGGATTTTAATCAACGGCTTACAGTTATATACGATGATCTTGTTTCTGTTATCAGGAGAACAAAACCTGACGCATTATCTATTGAAAAGCTTTACTTCCAAACCAATGCTAAAACTGCAATAATGGTTGCAGAAGCAAGGGGAGTTATACTTTTGGCTGCTACTAAAATGGGAGTACCTGTATATGAATATACACCTTTGCAGGTGAAAGTGGCGGTAACAGGATACGGAAAAGCTCAAAAACCACAGGTTATGGAAATGACAAGAAGGCTGCTTCATTTGAAAGAAACACCTAAACCCGATGACACAGCAGATGCACTCGCCATAGCAATTACACATACACAATCGGCAGGTTCAGGACTCAGAAGATTTATGATTCAAAAAGGAATAAATAAATGATATATTCAGTAAGAGGAATTTTAACCCACACCGAACAAAATGTTGCTGTTGTAGAATGCAGCGGAGTAGGTTTTTTGTGCCGTACCACGGGCAACACGCTGAGAAATATAAAACTTGGTTCAGAGGTTACTCTGTACACCCATTTATCGGTAAGAGAAGACGCAATGGAACTTTTTGGCTTTTCTACCCTAAGCGAACTTAACACATATAAAATGCTTATAAATGTAAACGGTGTTGGTCCTAAAGTTGCAATTTCAATTCTTTCCATTCTATCACCTGAACAGGTTGCTGTGGCAGTAGCTTCAGGAGAGTGGAAAACTATTACACAAGCTAACGGAGTCGGTCCTAAAATGGCACAAAGAATCACTTTGGAGCTTAAAGATAAATTTAAAGGAATTGAAGTTGATAAATCAAACGAAACTTCCGAAAGTGATGTTGTTTATCAAAGCGGAAATGTACCAAAAGCGGTTCAGGCACTTGCTGTACTTGGATTTAGTGCTTCGGAAGTTACACCTATATTAACAAAGCTTGACGAAAATTTAACAGTTGAACAGATGATTTCTACAGCTCTTAAAAAGTTAGGAAGATAAAATGGATTACGAACAGGAATTTGATTTAGAAAACAGAATAGTCGATACCAACGAGATCCCTGAAGACAGAATTGAAATGGATACAGACAATCCTTTAAGACCGAAAACACTCAGTGAATATATAGGTCAGGAAAAAGTTAAGGATAATCTGAAAATTTATATTGAAGCTGCAAAACAACGCGGCGACAGCCTTGATCATGTTCTGTTTTATGGTCCTCCCGGGCTTGGTAAAACCACACTATCGCAGATAATTGCAAACGAGCTCGGAGTGAATATCCGTATAACATCAGGACCTGCAATTGAAAAACCGGGCGACCTTGCAGCTATACTAACAAATTTAAATGAAGGTGATGTACTTTTTATTGATGAGATTCACCGTCTTAATCGAAGTGTTGAAGAAATCCTTTATCCGGCAATGGAAGATTTTGCAATAGATATTATAACCGGTAAAGGGCAGATGGCTGCATCCTATCACTTACCTTTGCCAAAATTCACTTTGGTTGGTGCAACCACAAGAGCAGGACAGCTTACGGCTCCGCTAAGAGATAGATTTGGAGTTGTGCTAAGGCTTGAACTTTATTCCCCTGAAGAATTATCAACAATAATCACCCGTTCTGCTGAAATTATGGGAATTTCTATAGAGGAAGAAGGTTCACTTGAACTTGCATCGCGTTCAAGAGGAACACCCCGTATTGCAAACAGATTTTTAAAGCGTGTAAGAGATTTTGCACAAGTACTTAATAACGGTGTAGTAACTCTCGATATTGCACGAACGGCACTAGATAAAATGGAAATTGACGAACTGGGTCTTGACCGCAATGACAGAAGAATGCTTGAAGCAATGATCAGATTTTACAACGGCGGTCCTGTGGGACTTGAAACCTTAGCGGCAGCAATCGGTGAGGAATCAGTAACTATAGAAGATGTTTACGAACCATACCTTATGCAGATTGGCTTCTTGCAAAGAACACCTAGAGGAAGATGTGTTACGGCTGAAGGCTACAAACATTTGGGGTATGATTTTAAAGGCGTGAGAACCTCGACAGCTCAACCTAATTTTTTGGATAATTAATAATTCTATACATTTATTTTATTGAAAGAGGTTTATAAAAATGGGTAGACTTTTTGGTACAGACGGTGCCAGAGGCATCGCAAATAAAGAAATAACTGTTGACTTAGCTCTAGCTATCGGCAGAGCTGCCGCAATGGTATTAACAAGTGAAGAAGTAAAACATCCTACATTTATAATCGGTAAAGATACCAGAATTTCAGGTGATATGCTTGAAAGTGCACTTGCAGCCGGACTAACATCTGTTGGTGCTAATGTGGTATTATTAGGCGTAGTGCCGACTCCTGCAGTTGCATTTCTTGTTAAGAAATATAATGCCGATGCAGGTGTTATGATTTCTGCGTCACACAATCCATTTGAATTTAACGGAATTAAGCTGTTTAATGAAGAAGGCTATAAATTACCTGATGAAATTGAAGAAAAAATTGAAGATATTGTACTAGAGCGTTCTCACGATGTAAAGCTTTCATACGATGGTGACATCGGCAGCGTGAGTTACAGTCATGACGGAATCGATCTATACATCGAACATATTAAGTCAACAATTGACGGAGATTTATCAGGAATAGAAATCGCACTTGATTGTTCAAACGGTTCTTCATCAAAGACAGCTGAAAAATTGTTTACGGAACTGGGTGCAAAGGTCCATATTCTTTCGGCAGAACCTGATGGCGTAAATATCAACAAAGACTGCGGTTCGACTCACATGGAGAATCTTATTGAATATGTAAAAAGTAACAATCTTAAGGTTGGTCTGGCTTTTGACGGTGATGCCGACAGATGCCTTGCAGTTGATGAAAACGGCAATATGGTTGACGGAGACTTCCTTATTGCAATTTGTGCAAATGATATGTACGAGCGTGGTGTTTTAAAAGGTAACGCTGTAGTTGGTACGGTTATGACGAATATGGGCTTTAATAAATTCTGTGAAGAAAAAGGTCTTAGATTTGAAGCTACAAAAGTTGGAGACAGATATGTTCTTGAAGAAATGAACCTAAGTGGCTATAACATAGGCGGCGAACAGAGCGGTCATATTATTTTTTCTGATTATGCAACAACAGGTGATGGTCAGCTCACCGGTGTTCAACTACTTGATATTATCAAGAGAACAGGTAAATCACTCTCAGAGCTTGCCACAATTATGAAACGCTATCCGCAGGTTCTTATAAATGTTAAGATTTCAAATTCTATGAAACCTAGCTTTTATACCGATAGACACATCAAGGATGAAATCAAAAAGATTTCAAACATTCTCGGCAACAGAGGCAGAATTCTTGTTAGAGTTTCAGGTACAGAACCGCTGGTAAGAGTTATGCTTGAAGGTGAAGATTATCAAGAAATTTCCGTACTTGCCGAAGAAGCTGCATCTGTTGTAAGGGAAAGACTCGGATAATGAGAGTAGCAGATAAATGGCGTGATTATGAACTTATTGACTGTTCAAACGGCGAAAAACTTGAGCGTTGGGGTGAAGTTATTCTAATTAGACCTGACCCTCAAATTATTTGGAAAACCAAACGAATCCACCCACTTTGGAGGCAGGCTCACGCGAAATATTTTCGCAGTAACAAAGGTGGCGGAGAATGGCAAATATACAAAAAAATCCCGAAACAGTGGGGAATAAATTACCGAGATTTGAAGTTTAATGTAAAAACTATGGGATTCAAGCATACCGGAATTTTTCCGGAACAGGCTGTAAATTGGGATTACGCAAGAGAAAAAATTCAGAAAGAAAACAAAAACCTAAATATATTAAATCTCTTTGGATATACAGGTTGTGCAACACTTTCTTGTATGAAATCAGGAGCTACAGTCTGTCATGTTGACGCTTCAAAGGGAATGGTTCTTTGGGCAAAGGAGAATGCCCAAAGCAGTAAAATTCAGGATAAGCCCGTAAGATGGCTTGTGGATGATTGTATAAAATTTGTTGAGAGGGAAATCCGCAGAGGAAATAAGTATGACGGTATAATAATGGATCCACCGTCATACGGAAGAGGTCCCGGCGGAGAAGTTTGGAAGTTAGAGAATAATTTGTATTCACTTATAGAACTATGTTCAAAAGTGCTTTCAAATAAACCTATATTTTTTATTCTTAATTCATACAGCACAGGGCTTTCGGCGGGTGTTATGGAATATATGTTGGGGGCAATCTTAAAACCTAAATTCGGTGGCAAAGTAAGTTCCGATGAAATTGGTTTGAGGGCAAGTTCAAACGGGCTCGTTTTGCCTTGCGGTTCAACAGCTATTTGGGAGAAATAAGAAAATACAGATTACGGAAGAATACAGAAATGAGGATTTTATGAGTTTCATTTCAGTAGAGAATTTGTCATTTTACTATGACAGTAATGGAGAAAATGATTTACACATACATAATGTAATAAACAATCTTAGTTTAACGGTAAAACAAGGGGAGTTTCTCTGCGTACTTGGTCATAACGGATGTGGAAAAAGCACCTTGGCAAAGCATTTCAATGCAATACTGCTTCCTACCGAAGGTAAGGTAATTGTAGACGGAATAGAAACATCTAATGAAGAACGCTGTTTTGATATACGCAGCACAGTTGGACTTGTACTGCAAAATCCTGATAATCAGCTGGTTGCTTCAATCGTTGAAGAAGATATTGCTTTTGGTCCCGAAAATCTGGGGATTCCACCTGAAGAGATTCGTGAAAGAGTTGATTCTGCACTCAAAGCGGTTGATATGTACGAATACCGACATCACGCACCGCACAAGCTTAGCGGAGGTCAAAAGCAGAGGATAGCTATTGCTGGTATAATAGCTATGCAGCCAAAGTGCATTGTTTTGGATGAACCCACCGCAATGCTTGACCCAAGAGGTAGGCAGGAAGTTATGGACACCATAACAAAACTTAATAAAGAACATGGAATAACAATTATCCTTATAACCCATTATATGGACGAAGCTGTAAAAGCTGACAGGATAATTGTTATGGAAAAGGGGCAGATTCTTACACAAGGTACACCAAAAGAAGTTTTTACTCAGGTTGATTTGATTAAATCACATTCTTTGGATGTTCCTCAAGCTACAGAGATATGCCATCTTCTGCAAAAAACAGGAGTGGATATTAAATCAATTCCACTCGATGAAGATGAATGTGTTGATGTTCTTATGGAGGTATTCCGATGAACAATATACTTCGCACAGAAAACTTAAGTTTAGTTTATGGTGAAAACACCCCTTTTGAAAAAAAAGCTGTTAATAATCTCAATATAGAGATAAAAGAGGGAGAATTTCTCGGTATTATCGGTCATACAGGAAGCGGAAAAAGTACTTTGGTTCAAATGTTGAACGGGCTTATAAAACCAACCTCCGGCAAAATTTATTTGTATGACGAGGATATAAACGCAAACAAAAAGAAACTTCGTAATGTTCGTTTTAAGGTAGGAATGGTATTCCAATACCCTGAGTATCAGTTATTTGAAGAAACTGTATATAAGGATATTGCCTTCGGTCCTACAAACAAGGGAATTTCCGGCGATGAGCTTGACAGAAGAATTCGCGAATCCGCTAAATTTACGGGACTAAAGGATGAACTTTTATTTAAATCTCCTTTTGAATTGTCAGGCGGCGAAAAACGACGTGCTGCAATTTCGGGAATTATTGCAATGGACCCTGATGTTCTTATTTTGGATGAACCTACAGCCGGACTTGACCCTCAGGGTAGAGACAAGCTTCTAAATCAGATAAAAAAATATCACCAAGTCAGAAAAAACACAATAGTATTGGTTTCACATTCTATGGAAGATATTGCAAGGTTTGCAGACAGAATACTGGTAATGAACAAGGGTAAATGTGAAATGCTGGATACAACAAGAGCAGTATTTTCTGAAGGAAAAAAACTTGAAACTATGGGTCTTCGTGTGCCGCAAATCACAAAGATTGTTCAAAAACTGAGAGAAAATGGAATAAATCTTTCTAATGATATTCTTACAATAGAAGAAGCTTACTCCGAAATAATTTCATTTCTTAATAAAGGAGGTAAGCTGAAATGAGAGATGTTGCATTTGGTCAGTTTATTCCGGGTAAAAGTGTTATTCACAAACTAGACCCGAGAATAAAATTGATTTTGCTTGTGTTATATATTGTTTTAACTTTTTGTACTTTTAATTATGCTGCATTATCTGTTCCGTTAATACTGGCAGTTGTATTTATGCTATTAAGCCGTATTTCGATAAAGCAATATATGAAAAGTATGAAAGCTGTTTTGGTTATTATAATTATAACCTCTATTCTCAATTTATTTTACGGTAACGGCGATGTAGTTTTTCAGTTCGGTTTCTTGAAAATTACCGATTCGGCAATTAACAACGCAATTTTTATTGTTGTAAGAATACTTTGCCTTATCATCGCTTCGGCAACACTTACTTTTACCACCTCGCCAACCGACCTTACTGACGCATTGGAAAGGCTTATGAAACCTCTTAAAGTTTTTCATGTAAAAGTCCACTCAATAGCTATGATGATGACAATTGCATTACGCTTTGTACCGACTCTTCTTGAAGAAACCGACAAAATAATGCTTGCTCAAAAAGCGAGGGGAGCTGATATGGAAAGTGGAGGAATTTTAAAAAGAGCTAAGTCTCTTATTCCTGTATTGATACCGCTGTTCCTTTCTGCAATACAAAGAGCACTTGATTTGGCAATGGCGATGGAATGCCGTTGTTACCACGGTGGCGAGGGCAGAACCAGGATGAAAACATTGACCTTGAAATCCCGTGATACACTGAGCCTTGTTTTCTTTGGTTTGGTCATTACCACAATAATTCTTTTCGATATATTTATAGTACATACAAAAAGATGAGGAATTTTTTAATTACAATTACATTTGACGGCAGTTCGTTTCACGGTTGGCAAATTCAGAATAACGCAATAACGGTCCAAGAGGTATTTCAGTCTGCACTGATAAAAATTATTGGCGAGCAACCCGATATAAAGGCTTGTTCAAGAACTGACAGCGGCGTTCATGCAAATATGTTCTGTATAAGTATGCAAACAGAGCACAAAATACCTGCCGAAAGGCTGAAAGGTGCTTTGAATAGATTTTTACCGCTTACAGTTGCAGTACTAGACTGTATCGAAGTTCCGTTGAGTTTTCACGCCAGATACAGCTGTAAAGGTAAAAAATATGTATATAAAATATGGAACAGCCCTGTACGAAATCCATTTTTGGAAAAATATGCATTACACTATAGGTGGAAAATTGACGAGCAGGTTTTGAATAAGGCGGCACAGGACTTTGTAGGAAGACACGATTTCACATCATTTTGTACCAATGACGGCAGAAAAATGGACAATATGGAAAGAACTGTAAAATCCTTTTTTGTTGAAAGAAAAGGTGATATGGTTTTAATGTCAGTTGAAGCTGACGGTTTTTTGTATAATATGGTTCGTATTATGGTGGGTACCTTGCTGAAAATTCAACAAGGTAAAATACCCTCCGACGGAATTCCTGCCATATTTGCCTTAAAAAACAGGAATCATCAGGGAATAACTGCACCTGCACAGGGGCTTTACCTCGATAAAGTATATTATTAAAGGAACTTTTACTATGGGTAAGCATGGAATAAGCAGCAAAGGTACAACTTCTGCTTCAAAGAAAAAAACAAAAACTAAATATTCCGATACTAAGAATGAACAACCTATTAAAACTCGACGAAAAACTACAAAAAGGGATGTTATCAGTTACGAAAATGTTCCGATAGACAGTTATGAACAATATTCAGAGGCTAAAACAAAATTTAAGAGGAAAAAAATAAATAAAAGAATTTTAAAAAGGTGCCTTTTAATTTTTGCAATATTAGTTATTATTTTTCTTGCTGTTTTTATAATTGCCAATCGACAGAGTCTTACATGGGATAACATAAACCTTTGGTTCAGTGAACATATTATAGGTGAAGATGGTTCCGGTTACCCGGCAACCCTGTCCGGTACATCAGTAAGTAAGGGGAATTTCACTCTTGTAAATGGTAGACCTTGTTATGCAAGCGACACATCTTATATTGAGTTAAATTCAAATGCGGGAGAGATAATAAATTCACAAATTAGTTTTAATAACCCGGTTATAAGAGGTACACGCAACAATACAATTGTGTACGGTGTAGACGGTACCGGTTATATGATTCACAATTCAAAAAAGAGAACTTATAAAGGAAGTACCGAAGATTCAATATATTCTGCTGATATTAACGATAACGGAAGTTATGCTATTGTAACAGGCGGCAGTGATTATTTATCTGTACTGAGAGCTTATGATAATAACAGTAAGCAAATTTATTCATATTCATTTGCAGATTATTATGTAACTTGTGTTTCTATAAATTATGACGGAAGCGGTGCTGTTTGCTGTGGTTTTACAACGGAAAACGGTGCTGAAAAAACAAAAATTTATGTTCTGGATTTTACCAAAGAAAAATCTATTAAAGAATATGATTTATCAGAATCAGTCATTTATGATATTTTCTATCTTTCAGACAACATTGTAAGTGCTGTAGCTGATGATTCCGTGTATACTTTTGAGCTTGACAGTAAGGATATAAACAAGCTTGATTATGAATCAAGAATTTTAACCGATTATACATATAATCCCGATACCCGCACTTTTGCAATTGCACTTTCGAGAAGTGGTGACGGTCATAACTGCGATATTATTTCGTTTAATTCAAATGGTAGAGATGAATTTACCATTAACAGCTCTTATAAAGTTGATTCGATAAGTCTTTACAAGGGCAATTTGGGAATTTTGTCTGAAAATATGGCATATATACTCAATGAAGACGGCTCTGTTGCACTGTCTGCCGAAGCAGGCAGTGATGCAAGAACATTGTTGGTTGCAGGCTCTGATAAAGGATATATACTCGGTATAAGTGAAATTAGAACAATTGAATTTTCAAAATAGGTGAAAATATGTATTTAATTTTAGATTTAGGAGTACTTCTTATAATATTTTTGGCAATTATTCTGTGTTACCATAAAGGGCTAATTCGTTCTTTGTTAGGTCTGTTCAGCAATATTTTGGCTGTAATTGTATCAAGTTCTATCGGAGGACTTATTACCGACTTTATTTATCAGAATTTTATTAAACAAAAGATAATATCGAGTATTTCAGATTCAATTAAAATTGATGATATAGTTTCAATCGAAAATGTAACTGACAATCTTCCGGATTATGCAAAAACTTTATTGGGAATGTTTGGTTATACAACCGACAGTATAACACAAAATGTCGGAAATGAGGTTGAAAAATATAATGTATCAATAGCAGAATGTATAGAAAAACTTCTGGAACCTATATGTAAAGCTTTTCTTGGATTTATCGTAATTATGATTTTGTTTATAATAATAAGGATTGTTATAAACTTGATTATCAAAGCGATAGACAAACTCACTGATGTCAAGGTAATACGCACTGTAAATAAAGTTCTGGGCGGTGTTTTTGGTCTGATAGACGGCTTGCTTATAGCATATTTCGCAGTCGGAATTTTCGCTCTTATAGTTCCGGCTATATTGGGGAGCAATATGACATATTCCGAATTCAACAAAATTGCATTTGATTCCTACATCTTCAGCTTTTTCTATAAGGATAATATAATAACATCAATATTTATTTAATATTGGCGCGTTGTAAAATGAAGTTGAAATAATAAAAAAGTATCCATAGCCACGATTCTGTAGTAGAATTGAGTTTGCAGACACCAATTCGAAAGG
>JAFTGC010000023.1 GCA_017458105.1 Ruminococcus sp.
CTTTTTCTGTTTTGTGCAACAATATTTCATAATTCTTCTTTGTTTATTATGTGTTGAGAGGCTATCGCTTATTTGCGACAGCCCCCTTTACTTCGTTATATTGAAATTGTTGCTTATAGTGTAGGGATAATAATTAATACCAAATGTGACATTAAATCAGTATATTCCTACAAGCATAAATAAAATTTATAATATCGTCCCCTTTTCCCCTATTTTTCCTTTTTCGTAATTTCTATCTGATTGATATTGTCTATCATCTTTGCTTCAACATTATACTCATATGTTTTATCTCCGTCAGTCACAGTCATCACAGTAGAGCCGTACTTTGTCATATGGACGCTTACATAACCCTCTTTAGCGTCAAGAATTTCAGCATTGCCATAAGAGCTGTCCTTAAGCGAGATAACCGCAGAATCAGAAAAGCTCGGTTCGTCGGGCAGATCCATATTCACGCTAACATCTATGGTAGATTTGAAAAATATAATAACCGCTATCACAATAACTGCCAAAGCAAGACCGGCAAGTCTTTGTTTTATATCATCAAAGAACGCATAAAGATATAGAAGTATCTGAGCGAAACAAAATATAACCGCTATCAAATGACTCGGAAAATTAAGAACAGCCAGTTTTGTATAGCTGACACCCTGAATCGTTAGATCACAAATCATCGGCGAAAGTATAAGAAGACTCAGCCAATTTCGTTTTTTGAGATACCAACCGACAAACGCCATCGGTAAGGTGAGAATCGTCCAAATAAACCAATAATAGTAATACCCGAAAATTTTAAACCCATCTTCATAAAACGGAATCTGAAAGAGATAAATCAGCGGTTAAAGGATATGTATCCTTAAAAACAGGAACAACAAGGAATATAGTTGTTATAACGGCAGTAGCAACTGCGAATATGATTACATTTAGCCAACTCATTTTGATACCGCCAAAGATCTTATCAGTTAGTTTTCTTAATTTTGTCATTGTTACAATCACTTCCTAATTATAATAATTATTTTTCTTTCCATATGTGATAAATATCTGCTAAAATCACACCTGAAATATTTTATACCACACCGAGAAACCCGCCCCGGTCACGGTCGATATGGCAAACTGCAAAACTTCGAAACAATAGTATAGAAAGGGCTACATCACCCTTTTAGAAATATGTTATTATACCGCCGGTACAATTATTGCCACATAATTTCCAAAGCCTTCGCTGATTTTCTCTTGCTTTTTTTAATAGCAAAATATCGAATTATTTTAATACTATTATAAAAATTTCCTTTTTGCAAAAATAATTCATTTTTTAACTGCAAAATACAGCTGTTCATGCACACAAGGTGATGTTGAGCCTAATATCAATTTTAGTATGAGGTACAGTTTCCTACTTTTTAAACCACAAATCACGCTTAGTATTTGAGCCGACATTTACATTGATTTTATACCAAACAATATTTTTGCTGTCAATATAATAATCCAAAATATGCTTAATTGTAATGTCTGAGCTGACATTCGCCACAGCCGTTTCGGAACTGCTGCAATTCTCAACCAAGGCTGTTCCCGCCTTGACTTCGCACAGACCATCTCCAATAAGAAGCTTTTCACCCTCTGTTAAAAGCTGTGCATACTTTTGGCTAATTTTTTCTATTTCAAGTGTAACCTTAAAATTATACTCGGTCACAACTTTAAAGTAGTAGATTTTATCTTTTTTTAGATTAAAAAGCATATCCGCATCGTCACCACGCAGTGAACTGCACACAACCTCAGACTCACCCTCCTGCTTGAGCCTAACACCCCTACCGCCTGACAAAGTTATACGGTAATAACCGTTGTTCTTTGCATTAAAAGAAATCATTCCGCCGTTTGAAGCTGAAACTTTTGCCGTGTTATAGGTGTTTAATCCCTCAAAAGCATTATAGGCTGTGTACTTTCGATATGCACTGTCGCATGGCTTAAACTGAATTCCGTTTTTAATTGCATAATGCTCTGTTATAGTATCCATAACACTCGAAAGTGCAAATTTATCAGAGTTATTTGCAAAAGCATTCTTGCCTATTTTCATAATATGCTCGCCGATGGTCATATCACCAAGAGAAACACACCCCGAAAATGCCTCATCCGAGATTTCTTTAAGATTATCCGGAAAAGAAACTTTGCGGACAAAACGGCAGTCTTTGAACATCCCTCGGCTTATCTTTTGCATATTCTGAGGAAGTGCCACCGACTGAACAGAAGAATCCTCAAAAACATAATCTCCAAACTCTGCATAATCAGTGTAAAACTCAACATTTTCAAGACTATCGCATTTTGAAAATGCCTGTGAGCCGATTTTCTTTACTGTTTTAGGAATTTTAACATCACGAATTTTATCATTATCGTAAAAAGTTTTGTCGGCAATTACCACTACATTACGGGCATTGATTGTTTCGGGAATTTTAAGGTCAACATCCTCGCCACTGTAGGAGGTTATCTCAATACCGCTGCCGCAAAGTTTGTAGCTGTACTCTCTGTTACCGAAAGTTATTATATTTGTAAAATAAAAAAATAATACAATCAAAGCAATCACACAAACCAGCCCTACCGCACCCAGAGTAAGACGCAAAGGACTGAGTTTGATTTTTTCGTTTTTGTTATTCATATCGTGACAGAACTCCAAAAAATAATATAGTTTCATAATAACATTTTTGGCGTATAAGGTCAAGATTGTGCATAAATAATCCTGTAAGCTATTGCAATTTTTACTCTTTTCATATATAATTAAAGTGATAATTGAAAACGGCAATGACTGAGAAAGTAACCGAAAAACAACCAAAAGAGAGCAGGCATCATCGGCTGAAAATGCCTGTGGGGGAAGTTTTGGCGAAGTGCACTCACGAGCTGACAGAGTGAAATGTTGTTAATTTAACCTTAGCTCTGTCCGTATTCCTGCGTTAAAGGATTTGAGGGTTTTGTTTAATATCAAAACCAAACTCAGGTGGAACCACGGTAATGCGTCCTGTACTTATGTACGGGACTTTTTGTTTTATCGGCATACTATATAATATTACTCTCAATTAAGGCAACAACGGAGTTGACATATAAATGTTCAGAACAATGAAATCCGACCTGGACGCGGTTATGGAGCGTGACCCTGCCGCACGCAACAGGCTGGAGGTTTTTCTGCTCTACTCGGGCTACAAAGCGGTGCGAAGCCACCGACGGGCTCACTGGTTTTTTAACCATAATATGAAGTTAATCGCACGCTTTATCAGCCAACGAAGCCGTCATAAAACAGGCATTGAAATTCACCCGGGTGCCAAAATCGGCAAAGGGCTTTTCATAGACCACGGTATGGGTGTTGTCATCGGTGAAACAACTATAATCGGTGAAAACTGCACTCTCTATCAAGGTGTAACCCTTGGCGGAACAGGTAAAGAAACCGGCAAACGCCACCCTACCCTTGGCAACAATGTTCTGGTGGGCAGCGGTGCAAAAGTACTGGGACCGTTTAAAATCGGTGATAACTCAAGGATAGCCGCCGGAGCAGTTGTGCTTAACGAAATTCCGCCCGACTGCACAGCCGTGGGAGTTCCTGCTCAAGTTGTTAAAATGCACGGTGAGCGTATTGACATCCTTGACCAAATACACTATACAAACCCTGTAACCCAGCAAATACAAAAGCTTAACAAAGAAATTGCAAAATTAAAAGAAAGACTAAATTCTCTGGAGGCAAACAAATGATACTTTACAATACTTTGGGTAATAAAAAAATGGAATTTATACCTCATACCGAGGGCAAAGTCAATATGTACACCTGCGGACCTACTGTATATCACTATGCACACATAGGCAACCTGCGTACCTATATTATGGAAGATGTTCTTGAAAAATACCTAAGATACATTGGATATGATGTAAAAAGGGTTATGAACATAACCGATGTGGGTCACCTATCAAGCGACGCCGACACAGGCGAGGACAAAATGCTGGCAGGTGCAAAGCGTGAGCATAAGTCTGTACTTGAAATTGCCGACTTTTACACCAAGGCATTTTTCAACGACTGCAAAAAACTCAATATTAAAACCCCGGATGTAGTGGAACCTGCCACACACTGTATTCCCGAATTTATTAAAATGATAGAGGTTCTTCTTGACAAGGGCTACGCCTACAGCTCAGGCGGAAATGTTTACTTTGATACTTCCAAACTGGACGAATACTATGTTTTTGGCAATCAAACTCAGGATGACCTTGCTGTCGGTGTGCGTGATGATGTTGACGAGGACGAAAACAAGAGGAATAAAACCGATTTTGTGCTGTGGTTTACAAAGAGCAAATTTGACGACCAGGAGCTTAAATGGGAAAGTCCATGGGGCTACGGCTATCCGGGTTGGCACATAGAATGTTCGGCAATATCCATCAAGCACACGGGTGAATACCTTGATATACACTGCGGTGGCGTTGACAACGCTTTTCCTCACCACACCAATGAAATAGCCCAAAGCGAGGCATACATCGGTCACAAATGGTGTCCGTACTGGTTCCATGTTACGCACCTGCTTGATGCAAGGGGAAAAATGAGCAAAAGCAAGGGCGACTTCCTCACTGTTTCGCTTTTGGAAGAAAAGGGCTACAATCCGCTGGTTTACAGAATGTTTTGCCTGCAATCCCACTACAAAAAGCCTCTTACTTTTAGTTATGAAAACCTTGACAATGTGACAAAGGCATACAACAAGTTGGTTAAAAAGGTTGCAAGCCTGAAAGCTGACGGCGAACCTAACCTGAGCGATGCACAACCGCTGCTTGACAAGTTCAAAAACAATATGGATAACGACCTTAACACATCCCTGGGAATTACCTGTTTGTATGATGTTCTTAAGGCAAAAATCAGCGATGCAACCAAGCTGTATATAATAGAAAAGTTCGATACCGTCCTGGGGCTTGACCTCATAAACGCCGCAAAACAGTTAAATGAAAAGCCAAAGACTGAAATTGACACTGCTAAAATTGAAGAACTGATTGCCAAACGCACAGAAGCACGAGCCCATAAAGACTGGGCAACAGCCGACGCTATCCGTGACGAACTCACCGCAATGAATATAATAATCAAAGACACTCCAAACGGAATTAGCTGGTCGGTTAAGGAATAATAAAACAAGCCCTCCGCATAAATTATATTAGTAATTTATGCGGAGGTTTTTATGAAACTGTACATAATTGATAAAAAGGGGATTTTAATTGCCCTAAGTTGCCTTATTGTTGCACTTATAGGAATTGGTATAATGACAAGTACAGGACTTGAGGCAGTAACCACCATAAACGAAGAACGCAAACTGCCCATTTACTCGGTTGAAACAGACAAAAAGCAGGTTTCGATCTCGTTTGACGCAGCATGGGGTGACGAACAAACACACAAACTTCTGAACATTTTAGATCAGTACGATGTAAAAGCAACCTTTTTTCTGGTGGGTGACTGGGTTGATAAATACCCCGACGATGTCAAGGATATTGCCGATGCAGGTCATGATGTTGGCAATCACAGCGACACCCACCCACATATGACAGAGATGTCAGCAGATGCTCAGAAAAAAGAAATATCAGCCTGCAACGATAAAATAAAGGCGATAACCGGCAAAGAAACGACACTTTTCCGTGCACCTTTTGGTGATTATAATAACTCGGTTGTAGAAAGCGTGCAAAGCCTTAATATGTACTGCGTACAATGGGATATTGATTCACTCGACTGGAAAGACCCCTCACCGTCCGAAATGGTAGATAAAATTGTGCCTAATCTTCAAAACGGAAGCATAATTTTGATGCACAACGGAGCCACCAACACCCCCGAAGCACTGCCGATGATAATCGAGGCTGTCCGCAACAGTGGCTATGAGTTTGTTCCGCTTTCAAAATTGGTATGCAAAAATTGCAAACTAAAATACAAAACCGATGTAACAGGCAGGGTTATAGGTTAAAAAATAAGACAGCATAGCACTTAGTACTATGCTGCCTTATTTTTTACCAACTGAGCACCTCGTGACCGTCCTCGGTGACAAGTACCATAATCTCCCACTGAGCGGACGGAAGTCCGTCCTTGGTATAAACCTCCCAGTTATTTTTCTTATCGGTGAAAATATCCGGCTTACCCATATTGACCATAGGTTCAATTGTAAAAATCATACCCGGCACCATAAGCATCTCTTCCCCACGCTTAAATGTGTAGCCTACCCATGGGTCTTCGTGAAACTCCAGCCCAACACCGTGACCACCGATTTCACGCACAACCGAATAACCGTTGTTCAAAACGTGTGTATGCACTGCCTCTGCCATATCACCCAAAAATCCCCACGGCTTAACCTGCTCTAAACCAAGGTAAACACATTCCCGTGTAACATCAACAAGCTTTTTCTTCTCAGGGCTGACTTCGCCAATGCAGAACATCCTTGAAGAATCGGAAAAATATCCGTTCAAAATTGACGAACAATCGACATTTACAATATCTCCGCTTTTTAACACAACTTTATCCGACGGAAAACCGTGGCACACCTGATTGTTGAGCGAAGTACATACGCTGTAAGGATAGCCTTCGTAATTCAACGGAGCAGGAATACCGCCCATATCGGTTGTCATTTCGTAGACAATTTTATTAATCTCGGCAGTTGTCATACCCTCGTGAATATTCTGCTCTATATAATCCAGGACTGCAACATTGATTTTACAGCTTTCTTTAATTTTTTCAATCTGTTGCGGTGTTTTTATGATTTTATGACCGGGAACAATATGACCCTCAGCCTCAATAAAGCTGATTTTATCATCAAAATCTCTGTGGCAGGATTTATATTTTTTTCCGCTTCCACACCAACACGGTTCGTTTCTTCCTATTTTATTAGACATTAATCATACCTTCTCAATATCTGTTCGTTGGTTAGCTACAGCTAACCACATAACTACTATATAACAAACAAAACTTTGTGTCAAGCCCTAAACAAGATTTTTATAAATCTCATTTTTCTTAAAACCTGTAATCGCTGCCGACTGCTTACTTGCGTCTGTTGCTTTTACTCCGTCCGCAATAAGCTTCTTTGCAATCTCAACAGCTTGTTCAAGGGTGTAGCTTTCGTCACTTTCACTCTTTGGCTTACCTGCCATTACAAGGACAATTTCACCCTTTAAACTGCCGTTTGCGTAATCTTCAAGTGCCTTTGTAGTTGTTGTACGGATAACTTCTTCGTGAACTTTTGTTATTTCACGCACTATAGATAATTTTCTGTCAGGAAAATATTTGGCAAAGTCTACCAGGGTGTTGCTCAATTTGTGAGGAGCTTCATAAAAAATCATAGTGCGTTCTTCTTTGAGCAGGCTTTCAAGATGTTCCCTTCGACTCTTTTTATTTACACTCAAAAATCCCTCAAAGGCAAACCGACCCGTTGGCAAACCCGAAATTGCCAGTGCCGAGGCAAATGCAGTCGGACCCGGAATAACCACGGTGGTTATTCCCTTTTCTTCACACTGCATAATAAGCAACTCGCCGGGGTCGCTCACACACGGCATACCTGCATCGGTAACAATCGCACAGTTTTCGCCGTTCAGAATCCTCTGCGTGATAATTTCGCCACGCTGTAGTTTGTTGTGTTCAAAATAACTGACCATCTCCTTTTTAATTCCAAAATGATTCAACAACTTAAGCGTAACACGAGTATCCTCGGCTGCAATAAAGTCCACCGAACTCAGAGTTTCAACCGCACGGGGTGAAAAATCGTTCAAATTTCCGATTGGCGTACCAACCACATACAAAATTCCCATAAAAACTCCTATGATTTGTAATCTCCGTATATGTCAAGCATTTCTTGCGAAAAATCTCCGCTTGCATTTTCAATAAATAAAGTAGGCTCCACTGTCATAAAACCACGCTTTCCACCCTTGCGGCCTTCTAACAAAAACAATTTTGGTGGCTTTGAAATCCGCTGTTGAACAAGCCTCAGTCGCTTTGGTTCAAGGTTATTTTTCCGAAAAATCTGCATAGCGTCTGTCAACCTTTCGGGACGCTGACACATACAGAACCGACCGCCAAAGTTAAGCAGCCGTGAGGCAACACTAACTATATCTTCCATAGTGCAAAGGGTTTCGTGCCGAGCAGTCTTTTTACCGATATTAGGATTGTAAATTCCCGTACCTGCCTCCTTATAAGGCGGATTGCAGACAACAAGATTATAGTACCCAAACGGAAGCTTGCCTTTTAAATCCTTTAAATCGGAATTTAATACAGTCACCCCTGAAAGAGAGTTTAGCTCAATACTTCTTTTGAGCATATCACAGGCATCGGGCTGAATTTCGACAGCTGTAATTTCAGAGGCTTTTCCGTCTTTTTTCATAAGCAGCGGTATAGTGCCGCAGCCACAACCAAGCTCAACAACCTTGTCGGACTTTTTAGGACTTGAAAAATGGCTTAATAAAATTGTATCTGTTGAAAACCGGTGAATATCGCTTACTATAATTTTTATGTTATTGCCCAACGGCTCGAAATGTTCGGTTTTTTTCAGCATTTCTACACTCCATATAAAAAACTGTGACACACCAAAGGTAGTGCCACAGCCTTTTTCCTAACTTCTCTCAAATTTTGCCTCTTATGCCTCTGCAGGAGCACCTACAGGACATGTGTCTGCACAAGCACCACAGCTGATACACTCATCAGCGTTGATCTCATACTTACCGTCGCCCTCAGAAATAGCACCTACAGGACAACCATCTGCACAAGCACCACACATGATGCAATCATCAGAAATTGCGTATGCCATGAGAACACCTCCTTATTGATTTAACGAAACCTCGGTTTTCGCAAGCCAAAGCTCCATTTATTTAATTTTACCACATATAAATTAAAAAAGCAAATATTTTATATAGATTATTTATCGTTCTTTGGTTTGCGATAATGTGGCTTTTGCTGTTCGCCCCGATTGTTTTTGTGATGGTTTGAATTTTTGTAATTTTTATTATTCGAGCGGTTTGGCTGGTTTCTGCGTTGACGGCTCTTTTCCTTTGGTTTATATTCGCTGTAGTCCTTTTCAGCATTATTGGCGAATTTTTCACTATTGCCGTTATTTCTGGTATTATTTGGCTTGCGGTTGTTTCTGTTGTTTTGAGAATTATACTTCTGACGGTTTTCTCTGTTGTTATCAGATCGTGGCTTATTCTCCTGTTTCGGCTTTTCCTCAGGCTCATCGTCAAGCAGTTGTGCAACATTCTCAGGAATTTCGTCATCGTCCTTTTCAATCACTTTAAAGACTCCGTCATTGAGCGTTTTTAGCTGTTCAACTGCAAATACCTGCGGTGCAGCCTCTTCGATTGAACCGTCCATTTTAACTTTTACAAGACCCGTCAAAAGTGCAGTATCAATAACAATTCCGTTTCCGACAGGAGTTTTTACATGCGAACCGATTTTCGGCGAGTTTGCGATAAGATCGGTGTAAGCGTCCTGCTCATATTTAAGACAGCACATCAGCCTTCCGCAGGTTCCGCTGATTTTAACAGGTGAAAGCGAAAGCCCCTGCTCCTTTGCCATTTTTATTGAAACAGGCTGAAATTCACCCAAAAAGCTACTGCAACAAAGCGGTCTGCCACAAACACCCAGCCCACCAAGCATCTTTGCCTCGTCACGGACGCCGATTTGACGAAGTTCAATTCTGGTTCTGAAAATCATCGCCAAATCTTTGACGAGTGCACGAAAGTCAACTCTGCCGTCGGCAGTAAAATAAAACAAGATTTTATTGTTATCAAATGTATATTCCACATCAACGAGCTTCATTCCAAGCCCATGCTCACGGATTTTCTTTTCACAAATTTTAAAAGCCTCTGCTTCACGCTTTTTATTCTCTTCAATATGATGAAGGTCTTTCTCTGTAACCTTTCTGAGGACGGGCTTTAACGGATAAACAACGCTGTCATCCGCTATTTCTTTATTAGGCAGTGCAACGGTTCCGCACTCTACCCCACGTGCGGTTTCGACAATTACCTTTTCATCCAACTTAAAAGTAAGCCCGATAGGGTCAAAGTAGTAGATCTTGCCCACTTCTTTAAACCTTACCCCGATTATTTCTGCCATGTTATCCTCCTAAATTCCGTACATAGCCATGTACACAGCAGATTAATATTGACATTGCTGTCAAGTTTTTGCTGAGCACTGTTTAATGTATTTAAAAGACCGAGAATTTTTTCTCGAGTTAGTTTTCTGATTAATTTTGCCGGTATATCATCACCAACTTCACCGCCCACGGCAAGCACTAAACACTCCCTTATAATTGAGCGAAGCGGCAAAAATACCTCGGCTGCGGTTTTTCTGTCGTTCAGTTTATAGGTTGCTGTAAGTAAATTGTACTCGTTTATATCGATAATTGCAAGTGCAATTTCCCTTGCTATGGCAACCGATTTATCAGTAAATTCTTCCTTAACAGGAATTGAAATCTCTGTACATCTTGAAAGCACTGTTTCAAGAAGAGAACCCGCACTTTTGCAGGTAAGTATAAAAAGTATATCCTGAGGCGGTTCTTCAAGAGTTTTAAGCAGTGCATTTTGAGAAATCGGCGGAAGTTTTTCGTCTACATCACTGAATATATAGACTTTTTTATCCGCCTCGTTAGGCATTATACCGATGCGTTCCTGCAAATTATCAAGTACCTTTTTTGAATATATATGTTTTTTCGAGTCCCTGTCACCCTCAACAAACTCAATATCAGGATGAGCCGCAGCAAGAACCTTACGACAACCGAAACACTGAAAACACGGTTTATTTGCAGATTTACACACGGCAAAACTGCAAAGATAATTGCTTACTGCCTCACGATAGCGACTGTTGCCGCCCGTAATCAGAACCGAATGCGGCAGTCTGCTCTGCGACAGTAAATCGGTGAGTTTTTTTGAAACAGTATCATCAAAATGAAAATTCCCGTAATTCAAAGAACCGCTCCTTATTTACAAGGCACAATATTTGTGAGAATGCCCTTTTCAGTAATTTCTATTACTCCGTAGGTTGCTCCGTAGCCGTGGCAAGAACCCGGATTGAAAACATAAAGTCCGTCATAATACTCATTTTCAGGGATATGAGTGTGACCGTAAAGCACTATATCTGCACCACGCTCTTCCGCCGCCATAATAAGGTTTTGTTTACCCCACTTCACATTATATATATGACCGTGAGTGACAAACAACTTTTTACCCTCAAAAACAAGTTCAAGGGCAACATCAAGGCTACTGCCCCAATCGCAATTACCACGGACATTATAATATGCCTTGTCAGGATAAAGCAGTTTGGCTGAATTCACATCATCTTCGCCGTCACCGCAATGTATGACAACATCAGCGTCCCTGTGACTTTTTATTGCACTCTGCATACTAAGTTTGTCCCCGTGAGTATCCGAAAAAACAAGTATTTTCATAATTTATACCTTCATAAAATTTTTTTAACTGCATATTATATTAAAGAAGTATCGGCAAGTTTTTGCCTGACTCACAGAAAGGAAATGAACAATGCTTAACAACAGTGAAATAAATAACCTGGTAAACGGACTGAGCCAACGGCTCAACACTTCTCCCGAGCAGATAATCGACAGTCTTGAAAACGGTAACCTTAATTCAATCGTGAACAAAATGAACAGTAATCAGGCCGAGAAACTTCAAAAAATCCTAGACGACCCTGAGAAAAGCAAAAAAATCCTCAATACTCCGCAAGCTCAGGCAATCATCAAAAAGCTGATGGGATAAATGGATGATCTGAACTCAAAAATTAACGAAATTATGTCCGACCCCGAAAAGCTTAAGGAGATTCAAAACCTTGGCAAAATGATGGGGTTGACCGACACTGACAGCACGGCAGATAACACCGGCAATAAGGGTATGTCCGGTAACTTTAACAGTGGAAATTCAGGTATGCCTGACCTCTCAAGCCTGCTGAATATGTCCGGAACATCGGGTAATCAGGGCATGAACAGCCCACCGCCGACCAATCCGATGTCGCAGTTGGGCGGACTTGACCCGGGACTAATTTCAAGATTTGCACCCTTGCTTATGAGCCTGAACAAAGAAGACGAAACAACAAGGCTGTTTGACGCACTTATGCCCTTCCTCTCAGACGAGAGGAAGGAAAAGCTGCAAAAAATCCGCAAAATGATGATAATTATGAAACTACTGCCAAACCTTAGAGGTTTGGGGTTATTTTGACACAACAGTTTGAACAACCCTGACCGACTAATTTAAAACCGGGAGAATTACTTTGGACGAAATGCAACTTGAGGCACTACGCAGGGCTGAAACCATGCGTGGTGCTTTCCGCACAAACAGAAATACAAACTCACCTTATTATGAGCCGTTTGAGCATAATGAAAAAAACGAAAGCGAACAGCCTGTGGAAGTTCCTTTGCATCATAATGAAAATCAGCACACTCAGCAAAACGGATTCTCCGATAAGACTGATAAAAATCATCATAAGCAGGATTTACCGCCTGACAACAAACCGCCAAAACCTTCGGAAAATCCGCACCGCAAACACAAACACGATGAGCCAAAAACCGAAGGCAGTCCCCTTGATTTTTTGCTGAAAGACAAGGAAACTACGCTGATATTGCTATTAATTTTTTTCCTTTACGAGGACAATTCCGACCCTATGCTTATTATGGCTCTTGTTTATTTACTTATTGAATAAAATTTATCTGACCTGACCGTTGCCCTCAACAATAAACTTTGAAGATGTCAGCTCGTTTACTCCCATCGGTCCACGGGCATGAAGCTTTTGGGTTGAAATTCCGATCTCAGCACCAAAACCAAACTCGCCACCGTCTGTAAAGCGTGTTGAAGCATTTACATAAACTGCTGCTGAGTCTACCTCTGAGGTGAATTTATTCGCATTATTATAGTCGTTTGTTACAATGCAATCGCTGTGTCCGCTTGAATATTTAGCAATATGAGCAATAGCGTCATCTATTGTATCAACAACTTTACAAGCGAGGATATAGTCACCGAACTCTGTTTCATAGTCTGTTTCGTCAGCTGTTACAACACTGTCGCCAAGCACAGCTTTTGTAATTTCACAACCACGAATCTCTACATTTTTTGTGTCGAGTTTTTCTTTGATTTTTGGCAGTGCGGTTTCTGCAACTGTCTTGTGAACAAGGATTGTTTCAATTGCGTTACAAACGGAAGGACGGCTTGTTTTAGCATTGAAAATTATCTCAGCTGCCATATCAAGGTCCGCCTCGCTGTCAACATACACATGACAGTTGCCGACACCTGTTTCAATTACAGGCACTTTGCTGTTTTCTACAACGGCACGAATAAGCCCCGCACCACCCCTAGGAATCAAAACATCAAGGTACTCACTAAGTTGCATAAGTTCTGTGGAAGAAGCCCTTGTAGTATCCTTAATAAGCTGTATGCAGTCGGCAGGAAGTCCTGTTTGTGCAATTGCGGACCTCATAATATCGGAAACCGCTGTGTTTGAATTGATAGCTTCTTTACCGCCACGCAAAATCACGGTGTTTCCTGCTTTAAGGCAAAGTGCGGCTGCGTCGGCTGTTACATTTGGGCGTGCTTCAAAAATTATGCCTATAACACCGAGCGGAACTGTCACCTGAGTAAATTTCAGTCCATTTGGCAGTTTGTTGCCTCTGATTACTTTGCCGATTGGATCTGACATTGCGGCTACCTTGCGAACACCGTCAGCCATACCCTTGATTCGTTTATCGTCAAGATAGAGTCTGTCAATCAGACTTTCTGTCAGACCGTTTTCTCTGCCTGCCTTTATATCAATTTCATTAGCTTTAACAATTTTATCAATATTATTTTCAAGTGCATCTGCTATTGCGTAAAGTGCCTTATCCTTTAAAGAACCTGCAACTGCCAAAGTTCTGGAGGCTTCCTTTGCACAGGCACCCATTTTTTCAATTACCGTCATTGTCATCTTCCTTTCCGAGAAATACCGTTCCCACAGGCTTACCCTCGAGTATATCATAAATAGCGTCAGGGTTTTCGCCTGAGATTATCTGTACATCTATTCCTGCATTTGTGGCAATTTCTGCCGCAATTATTTTTGTAGCCATACCGCCTGTTCCACGGCTGCTGCCCCTGCCGCCTGCCATAGCTTTGATTTCTTCCGTTATCAGCTCAACTACAGCCACTTTTTTTGCATCGGGATAAATTGCAGGGTTTTTGTCATAAAGACCGTCAATATCTGTTAAAATTATCAATTTTTCTGCACCGACAAGTTCGGCAACTGTTGCTGACAGTTGGTCGTTATCGCCGAACGACTCGCTTTCAATTTCATCCGTTGCTACAGAATCGTTTTCATTTACAACGGGAATAATATCCATATTAAGCAAAGCCATAAATGCGTTGCGAATGGTATTTTTTTTGAAATCAGTTTCTACTGCATATTTTGTAAGCAAAATCTGAGCCGCAACATTGTTGTACTCGCCAAAGAGCTTTTCGTACATAAACATAAGCTCGCACTGACCAACTGCTGCAATTGCCTGTCTTTTGTCGGTTTCAACGGGTCGCTTTTTTATGCCCAATTTACCCATACCTACGCCCAAAGCACCCGACGAAACAAGGATTATTTCATTGCCTTGGTTATGTAAATCGGCAAGCACCTTGCAAAGCTTTTCAAGCCAGTGAAGGTTGACTTTTCCGTTTTCGTATGTGATCGTTGATGTTCCTACTTTAACTACAATTCTCTTTTTTTCCATATTAACTCCAAACGCAATCAACCATTTTATTAATATTATCATAATAATAATACTATTTATTTTATCATATGTCAATTATAAGTTCAGCAAAAAACAGCAACACCGACTAAATCCTAAAAGGACTCAATCGGTGCCGCTTGTCTTTTCTCGGTTTTCGTTAACTCACACCGCAGTACGCAAAAACCTCCCACGGTATAAGTCTAAGTTGAATGAACTTTTTGCACATTCAAACTCGCTATTATTATATAAACAAATCACAAATTTGTCAACAGTTTCTATATAAAAGATATTATCTGTACAATAATCTTCCACCAAGGTTTATTAAACCGTCATCAAAGGCTGAGGTTCTCATACTGAACAAACCTGATATTTTACCGCTGCTGAACGCTCCCCCTGCAGTGAGATACAAATTCGCCTTTGCGGTATCTCCGCAAACCCAACAATCGCCGAAATAGTTACTTGCCGAGGCATCGTCCGCAACAGCAGACGGAAGCATAAGGGCAGGATTATTTTCATCAAAGCCCATAGACTTTATACAATAAAGTCGGTCGATTACGGTATAATCGGATGACAACATCTCATTTGTAGGGGCAGTCAGTTCGGTTTTAAGAATTTTATTTGACGAGAGTCTAACATAGAAAATATCGTCCTTAAGGTATGCACCGTCAAGCAGTGTAGAGGCATTGCCGTAAAGATTTTCAATCCCTCTGTATTTGAACGAGCTTTTACCTTCTCCGTTATCTTCAACCGAAGTACAGTACTTAAGACTGTCGGTTTTACCGTTGACTCTTGCAATGTTTGTAATGGCCGTTTTACCCTTTATAATATCCGTAACGGCTGTGCCTAAAAATGTAATTTTGCAGGTATTTGACGACTCGTCATCTTCCATTTTAAGGATTTCTCTCTGCTCAACAGTTGAGTCGCTGTAATTATCCCAGCTTATAAGGATTGCCACCGTGTCACCGACCTTGAAACGGTCAGTGGTAAGTGTTGATTTCTGCAAAACAATCGAATTGGTACTCTTATCGTCCTTAACCGCACAGGCAAGTCTTTGAGCATCCTGCGGTGAATAATAGTAGTTGCCACAGGCACCCGAAATCAGCGAGGTTGAATCAAGTGTTGCAGTTTCTACAAGAAATAACTTCTGAATTGCATTGTAAGTAAGGTAGTCAATCTCTCCGTAATTGAAACCGACAGCCTGCGACTGTTTAATAATATCTCCAACCTTTAGGTTGGTAACAGGTCTGCTGTTTGAAACGCTCCTCATTTTTTCGTTATCACTTGACGAAAGATAAGCACCTACATAGATATTGGCAAATGTACCGCCCATTCTGCCCTGAAAAGCCGGTTCAAGGCTGTAGCCGTCGTGGCGTTCACCCGAAATCCAAATATATTCATATCCGTTTTTAATTTCCCGTTTGGTGTAGAACTTAGGAATTTCGACCATAACATTTCCGTTTGAACCGTCAAGGGCAAATCCTTTTTGCCCCTCGTATGTCACTGTTTGTCCGCCGTCCTTTTTTTCTGAAACATTGCACAGTTTTATTGCACACCAAGGGTAAGCTTTGTCAAAATCATTTTCTGTACCGTTTACCCACTTGTCGCCGACTGTGTAATCAAAGCTCATACCCACCGAGTCACCGAGTCTGTCACAGAGCGAGTTGCCGTCGTTGAGCTTGTATCTTATTCCGTACTCCCTGTCTTTTGAGTCTGTTACAGTTTTTTCCTTGCTGTCAAAAACTATTTGTCCGAGGAGTTTTCCGCTTATGCTTACGGAAGTGCCTCGGGTTGCATTAACTGTACCTAAGTCAAGTTCAGTTGAAGTGCCGTTCTCGTTTAAAGTCCACTTGCCGTTTTCATATCTAATTGACTGTCCGTCCTTAAGGTCAGGCAGTGCAACAGTTTTTGTCGCTGTGTTTGCAAAGCCTGAGTAAACACTGCCATAAAAAACAACAAGGCTGTCATCGGTTGTACAACTGTTGTTAATATTGCTATCAATATATGTTACTCTCATATATGAAGTACCCTTGGGTATTTCCTGAGTAATATATGACTTGTTATCAAGCGGTAAAGTTGTTGTACTGCCAAGCTTGCGAATTGTGGACTTGTCATTGATAATTTTCAACGGTGCTTTGTTTTCGTCGGCAAATTCCCAGATGGCACAGTTAAAACCTCCGCCCAGGCTGATGTACTTTTTACTGCTGTTGATAGTAATCCAGTCGGTTGTTTGATAGTTTGAATTTTCGGTAAGATTACCGTTATTGGCAATTTTGCCAGAAAAAGACTTTTCAGGAGCCAGATTACCTCCGGTAAAAGTCACCGACATATCCATAGTATAACGCACCTTTGGCGTAATTGTGAACGCTGTGTTATCCGTAAGAGTGTTAAGCGTTATGGTAGGGGTAAGTTGGTCGGCGGAATTTGCCTTTGTGCGTGAAATTGCAGCTGCTTTTTTGTAATAGGTAACCGCTTCATCGGTTTTTCCGTCTTCCATCTGCCAGTCACCCAGCTTTATCCATGCATCAGAGTCGTTGGAACGCTCCTGACAATAAATTTGCATTTGGTAAAAAGCTTTTTCTTTTTCACCGTTATCATAAAATTTTTGAGCTCGCTGCGGCATACTATTTATATTATGTGTTATATCGTTGCTTTGAGTAACAACTGCAGTTACAACGCAAGAGCCTACCACGGCTAATACCACAATTGCACACAGCACCGCCTTTAGCGGACTTGACATCTTTTTGAACATAGATGTTCTCCTTCGTCTTAAAACTAACATTTTCAACGGTTATACCAAAGCTTATTTAAAAACAGTCGGTATGCCCTAATATATCATTAGAATATCACAGTTTTTTAATTATGTAAAGTAAATATCCGTTAAAAACATTATTTTGATTTATGATAACGAAAAACTCATTTATGTTTAATTCAATTATGGGTATTTTTCGACATATAACCTTTTGGCAAAATAAACAAATTGTAAAAAATCTGAAATTCTCTTTACAAATGTGACTTATAGTGATAAAATATACGAGGATAGATAGAGAGTTTTTGCGGGTAGCAGACTTTTTAGCATTTGTGTCTTGCCCGTTGGCAGTATGCACCGGGATTTTTCTCGGATAATTAAGTTTTAGGATTAGAATAAAGGTGATTTTATGAAAAAAAAATTAGCAGTTATTATTATCGCAGCAGCACTTGTTGCATTTTCAACCGTTACAGCCTTTGCTTCCGGAATCAATAAAAACGAGCAGGCTGTACTGAACAAGCTTTCAAGCACAAGTGCAAAACTTGACGGCGAAACAGTTACTTTGCCTGCAAGCTACATAAACCAGGCTAAAAACTATATGTACACCGTTGATCTTACAAAGGAACAGTGCGACAGAATCATAGCATTAATTGATGAAGCTAAGTCAATACTTGAGGGTTCAGGAGCAAAGAGCCTGGCTGATGTTTCAGATGAAATCAAAAAAAAGGTTGTTGCCAAAGCTAACGAGATTGCAAAGGTTCTTGATATGTCATTAACTCAGGAAAAAACAGATCAGGGCAGCACTTTCACAATCAAAGACGGCGACGGTAATGTTGCATTTGCAGCAAGCCCTAAAATTTCAAAAACAGGCGGAATCACCGAAGGCTCTATTGTAAAAACAACGGGTTCTCAAGTTGACTTGACAGCACTTGCAGCGGTTTCCGGTTCGGTTGCAGTTATTACAGTTGCCGGTTGCCTTTATCTCATCAAAAAGAACATAAAAGGAGCCTGAGATAATGGGAAAAAAACATCGTTCAAGTAAATCATATGGGAAGAGTTTTATAATTCTTCCCATAATATTTTTGTTAGGAACATATCTTATAATTTTTACGGCATTCGGCTCGACAATCAGTTTTATTTCCGATGCAGCAGGTATGGTATTTTCAGATTCCGAAAAAGACTACTCAACAGGCTACAAGAACATATTTGTACCTGTTGCCGAAAATAAAGAAGGGCTGAAAGCCGGCGATATTGAGTTCCCTCAATACGGTCAACAGTTTGGTGAGCTGTTGATAAAAGACTGCGACATCAACACAAAGCTTTTCTTCGGCGACAATGATATTGCACTGCGTAACGGTGTGGGAATTTATAACGGCAGTTCTGTGCCTGGATTTGGAAGCACCGTGCTTGTCGGCGGTCACAACAATACATATTTTCATAATTTAAAAGATGTCAAAAAAGGTATGACAGTTCAGATCCACACAAACTACGGAAATTACGAATACAAAATAACCGACACAAAGGTTCTTCAGGAAAAAGACAGCTCTGCTTATGACATAACAGCCGATAAAGAAAACCTCGTAATGTACACCTGTTATCCGTTTGACGAGCTTGGCCTTACCAGCCAAAGATTTTTTGTCTATGCCGACTATGTATCGGGACCGCAAGTTGACACAAGTGTTGAGGAGGACTAGCTTATGAGTAAAAAAAACAGTAAAAAACTGCGTTTTGCCGTACACTGTGTGCTTGCGTTTGTGGTGAGTTTACTGCTGTTTGTACTTGCATATTCGGTAGTTTTGCAGACCACTTTTTTAAATTCTGACTACCTTATTGAAAGTATGAACGCCTCAAACTACTTTGCCGACAAAAAGGAAGAGGTTGTGCAAGACCTTACCGACCTGGGTTATGCCTCAGGTGTGGACGAAAAGTTTTTTGAAGATTTTATCACCGAAGTAAAACTCAGTGACGACACCAACAGCTACCTCACCGCTTACTATGACGGTTCAAACACACAGTTGGACACAACATCATTTAAGCGTGATATGCTTGAAGAACTTCAAAAATATGCAAAGCAAAACAACTTGGGTGAGGTCAATCAAAAAAATGTACAGTACCTCATTGACAAGGCAGCTGTTGTTTATCGTAATTCAATTGAAATTCCGCTGTTTTCAAAAGCAGCCGGAGGAATTCACAAATTGCAAAACAATATGCCCCTTGCTATTTTCGCAGTTGTGATTGTTATTCTGGTAATCAGTGCAGTGATTTTCTTTACAAACAAATGGAAGCATAGGGCTGTAAAATTCTATTTTGCAAGTTTTGCAGGGGCATTCCTCAGTGTTGTTATATTCCCTGCATTTATGCTGATTACAAATTACATAAGCAAAATCAACATTGAATCCAGAGCACTTTACAACACAATTATTTATAGCGTAAACAACTTTTTTGTAGCGGTGTTGATTTGCTCTGTACTTTACCTTTTGCTGTCTGCCGTAATGTTCTTTCTATATGGCTCACTCAGGAAAAAGGCTTCAAAATAAACATACGGCGAGTATCAAACAAAATTTTGATACTCGCCTTTTTATAATTGACTAAACTAAAACAATATATTTCTATAATGGAAATATATTGTTTTATATGATGATATAATATACAGAAAAGGAGGTTAATATGCTACAAATTAAAAACATAAAAAAACAGTACAAAACGGGCGAGCTTGTTCAGCAGGCACTGGATGGTGTAAGCATCACACTGCGTGACAACGAGTTTGTTGCGATTTTGGGCCCGAGCGGTTCCGGTAAAACTACCCTGCTTAATGTTATTGGCGGACTTGACCGATATGACAGTGGCGAGCTGATAATTAACGGAATTTCAACCGTTAAATACCGTGACAGAGATTGGGACTCATACCGTAACCATACCATCGGCTTTGTATTCCAAAGTTACAACCTCATTCCTCACCAAACGGTACTTTCCAATGTAGAATTGGCACTTACAATAAGCGGTGTTTCAAGAAGCGAACGCCGCCGTCGTGCAAAAGAGGCACTTCAAAAAGTCGGACTTGGTGAACAAATTCATAAAAAACCAAACCAGATGTCCGGCGGACAGATGCAGCGAGTTGCCATTGCACGAGCCCTTGTAAATGACCCTGATATTCTTCTTGCGGATGAGCCAACTGGTGCTCTTGACAGTGAAACCAGTATTCAGGTTATGGAACTTTTAAAAGAAGTTGCTAAAGACAGGTTGGTGGTAATGGTTACGCACAATCCTGAACTTGCAGAAACCTACGCAAACAGGATTATAAAACTGAAAGACGGCAAAATAACCGACGACACCAATCCGTATGTGATTGACGAATCTGTCATTAAACCGCCTGAACATAAAAATATGGGCAAGTCGTCTATGTCACTGCTCACCTCCCTTTCCTTATCATTCAATAACCTTAGGACTAAAAAAGGCAGAACTATTTTGACTTCGTTTGCCGGCTCCATCGGAATTATCGGAATAGCTTTGATTTTGTCACTTTCAAACGGAGTTAATGAATACATCACAAATATTCAAAAAGAAACAATGACCTCCTATCCTATCAGTATTCAGGCAAGGTCAATAGATCTCTCCGGTTTTATTGAAGAAAATGTTGCAACTGCCTCAGAAAAAAACAACACTCACAAACTTGATAAAATTTACGCAAACAACAAGGATATTGAAAACGCTTCAAAAATCAAAAGCAGCATTACCGAAAACAACCTGACTGCTTTTAAGTATTATTTGGACAATAAAAATAGTGAAATCAATAAATATGTTGGCGAAAACGGAATTGTTTATCAGTATAATACAAAATTCAGCGTTTACACCTATGATTCTGACGATAAGCTCGTCAACACCGACGGCAGTACTTTGAATGAGGATAACGAATCAGGCATAATTGCCTCGAATATGTCAAAAATGGATAACTCATCAATGGATATAGGAATGCCGACACAAGATTACAGTGACGGAACTTCAAATAATTTTGAAGAAATCCTTCCTAAATCTGACGGCAAGGGCATAAGTGATGCTATTAAAAAGACTTATGATTTGGTATATGGCAGTTATCCTGAAAAATATGACGAGGTTGTGCTTGTACTTGACAACAACAACGAACTTGCTTCAACAAAGTTGTATCAGTTAGGAATACTACCTAGCGAAGAATACAAAGATTATATGAAAAAAATCGACAAAGGCGAGGAAGTTAATCCTAAAAGTCAAAGTTGGGATTACAAGGAAATCTGTGGAAAAGAATTTTATATGATTCCTGCATGCGACCTTTACGAAAAGAACAGCAAAGGTAATTTTGACCTTATCGAAAAAGATAATGCACGGTTTGACGCTATTTTGAAAAACTCCGTTAAACTCAAAATTACCGGAGTTATCCGCCCTAATAAAGACAACGATAACCCGCTTCTTAACAAGACAGTCGGTTATACAAGTGCACTCACCGATTACATAATTGACCACACCAATAAAAGCGAGGTTGTGAAGGCTCAAACAAAGAACAAGGACATAAATGTCCTAAACGGAATGACCTTTAGTCCGAGCAACGACAAAGTTAAAATTAAAGATGCAAAAACCTATATCAAAAACCTCGGTGTTTCCGAAAAAGCCGCACTTTCGCTCAATATTATGAAGGGAATATACGGCGAAGACTCCGAGATTTATCAGCAGATGCTCAAGATGGATGAACAAACGCTGGCGAAAAATATGGACGAATACCTAAAAAAACCGCAGGACGAGGTAATGCTCTCAATTTATGACACCTATATTTCAACAGGTGATTATGATGATAACCTCGAAACATTCGGTGTCATCAGCCGAGATACACCATCATCAATCAACATTTATGCTGATAGTTTTGAAGATAAGGATAAAATCTCAGACGCTATTACAAAATACAACGAAACAGTTGAAGAAGAGGACAAAATCACCTACACCGACTATGTAGCACTGCTGATGTCGTCTGTAACAACAATTGTAAATGTTATAACCTATGTTCTTGTTGCATTTGTTGCGGTTTCTTTGATAGTTTCTTCAATAATGATAGGAATTATCACATACATATCTGTTCTTGAAAGAACTAAAGAAATCGGTATACTCAGAGCAATCGGTGCTTCAAAGAAAAACATTTCACGGGTATTCAATGCCGAAACATTTATCATCGGACTTTTTGCCGGACTTCTGGGTATAGGAATCTGCTGTTTATTGCTGATTCCGGGCAACGCAATTATTCATTCATTGATTGAGACTGACACTGTCAACGCATCAATTTCGGTTGTAAGTTCAGTAGTATTGATTGCATTGAGCGTAGTGCTTACCCTTATCGGCGGAATTATTCCATCAAAGAAAGCCGCCAGAAAAGACCCTGTGACTGCACTTAGAACAGAATAAACCTTTTTAAACGATTAAAAGCCGAGCAAACTGCCCGGCTTTTTCTTTATTTTTTAAGAAAGTGCATTTAGCAACTCTTCTGTTTTGTCGGTATCTTCCCAGCGAACACCAAGGTCGGTTCTGCCTATATGACCGTAAGAGGCGGTTGGACGGAACTTTGTATTTTGCAAATCAAGCTCCTTAATAATTGCCGCCGGTCTGCAGTCAAAAATCTTTTTAACCGCTTCGGTAATCTTCTCATCACTGAATTTACCTGTGCCGAGCGTATCAACCATAATAGAAACCGGCTTTGCCACGCCGATTGCATATGCAAGCTGAACTTCGCACTTATCGGCAATTCCTGCTGCAACAATATTTTTTGCAATATATCTTGCGTAGTACGCTGCACTTCTGTCAACTTTTGTTGGGTCTTTTCCGCTGAAGGCACCGCCGCCGTGTCTGCCGTAACCGCCGTATGTATCAACGATAATTTTTCTGCCGGTAAGTCCGCTGTCCCCTGCCGGTCCGCCGATTACAAATCTACCTGTTGGGTTTACAAGAATTCTTGTGCTTTCATTTATAAGGTCTGACGGAATTATCGGCTTAATTACATTCTCAATAAGGTCATTTTTTATCTGCTCGAGTGTAATTTCAGGGTCATGCTGTGTGCTAATCAAAACCGTGTTGATTGCAACAACTTTGCCGTCCTCATATAAAGCTGTAACCTGAGTTTTACCGTCCGGTCTGAGGTATGGCAAAGTGCCGTTTTTTCTAACCTCTGTAAGCCTCTTTGCCAGTTTATGAGAAAGCGATATTGTAATTGGCATAAGCTCCTCAGTTTCATTGCAGGCATAGCCGAACATCATACCTTGGTCACCTGCACCAAAACGGTTAAATTCATCGTCTTCGCCGTCTTTAAGCTCATAGCTTTCGTCAACACCCATCGCAATATCAGGTGACTGTGTTGTAATCATATTATTTACCTTACAAGTGTTGCCGTTGAAAAGCAGAATATCGTCATTATAACCAATTTCATTTATTACACTTCGTGCTACAGCTTCATAATCCACATTGGCTGTTGTGCTGATTTCGCCCATAATATTAACAATGCCTGCAACGGCTGTTGTTTCGCAGGCTACATGAGCCATTTTATCCTGTTCAAAGATTGCATCAAGTATAGCGTCGCTGATCTGATCACAAACTTTATCGGGATGCCCCTCAGTTACGGATTCTGATGTAAAAAGATATTTAGCCATTTTACCCTCCTAAGAAATTCATATAATAAAAAACCACCGCAGAAAGACGGTGGTAAAAACTCATCTTTCGGAAAATACCGCAGGATTTAGCACCTTGCATTTGCAGGTTGCCGGACTTCATAGGGCCTGTCCCCTCCGTCACTCTTGATAAGTGGTACTATTAAGTTTACGGCTGTATTATAACACAGCTAACAACTATTGTCAATAGTTGTCGAAAGATTTTATTCCTCAGAATTTTCATCTTCTTCATTTTTGATTGACGGGCTGGTGTTGTCCACATCCATAAGCTCATAATTTACACCATGCTTATTCAGCACCTTAGCAACTGAATTATAAGTATCAATATCAGCGTCAATATTTATAAGTGAAAGTGTAGGATTTTTAACAGCCGAAATCAATTTTTCAAGCTCTTCAGGAGAAGAAACTGTTTCACTGTTATACTCAATTGTTTTTCCTGAAACAGTTACAACAACAAGTGTTGACTGATAGTCATCCTGATTTTCAGAATAAGTAATATTTTGAGATGTGGTTTTGTTCTGTGATTGAGTGTTGTTGTTCTCAGCAATTCCGTCAAAATAAATTTTACAACCTATGCAAACAGAAATTATCACACAGACTATTGCCGTCACAATAATTATTCCTTTTCCCTTGGGCTTATCGTCAGCAGGCTGAGCACGACGGCTGTCAGAAGCTTTGCTTGATTTTGAATAATGCGAACGGCGTGGTTTTGCAACCTCTGACCGTAAAGTTTTACTCGAATAAACATCCTCAGTTTGTACAGCACGGTCGCCTTGCGGTTTATTATACCTAACGGGCATTTCTCCCCTGATAAAGTCTGTGCCGTCAGAGTGTTTTCTCACATATAGTTCAGAATCAGATGAATGAAGGGTTTTAACACGGTTTTTGGATGTATAATATTCATTTTCCGAGCGTTTAAGACTCTCGGCAGAATTGCGTCGGTAGTTTCTATCCGACTGAACACTTTTTGAAGATTCTCTTTCTCGCCTTTGCCTTTGTTTTCTTCGGGGTTTATTATCATCTGCCGCATGAGCTGCGTGTTTTGCCATAAAATCACCTCATACATAATGTACCACAATACGACAAATTCTTCAATCCCTTTTTTGACAAAGCACAAAATTTTTATTAATATGCGGAAAACACAACTGATTTTCAAGCTTTAAACTCTCATAATCATTTTCCATATTTTAACTCCAATAAATTATCTGAAACACTGACTGTTATAGCAATGATTTAACCTTTTCGTCAATCTTTTCCGGTGTTGTTGCCGAACCAAAACGCTCAACTACATTGCCGCTGCGATCAACAAGAAATTTTGTGAAGTTCCATTTGATATTGCTACCCATCAGACCTTTTTTACGACTTTTCAGATAGGTATAGAGAGGTTCAGCGTTATTGCCATTAACCTCAATTTTGGCAAACTGTCTGAACGAAACATTGTACTTCAATTGACAAAAAGAAACAATCTCCTCCTCTGTACCGGGTGCCTGATTACCGAACTGATTGCAAGGAAAGTCAAGAATTTCAAAACCTTGGTCCTTGTACTTTTTATAAAGATTTTCAAGACCCTCGTACTGCGGAGTAAAACCGCAGCCTGTGGCTGTATTGACAATCAGCAGAACCTTACCCTCATATTCTTTTAAACTAACCTCTGCACCCTTAGCATCTTTAACAGTAAAATCATAAATTCCCATAATTACAACTCCTTTATAATTTTATAAAATTAAATTGTATGCAATCTTTAATTAGATTGTATGCAATTTATTATGATTTGTCAATATGTTTTAAAAAAATATCGTACCCATTGCCAAACACGGTAATGAATACGATATAACATTTTGTAAAATTTTCAAAAACAGCTAATCTATATAATAAACATAATTATCCTTGCGAGGCACTTGCTTGGAGGGTTCGGTATTTTTATAACCGATAACGCAGTGGCCGATGCCCTCATAATCACCCTCAATACCGATAGACTTGAGAATAGCTTTGCCCTCTTCGCTTTCAAACTCCTCTTTGGCACGGTGAATCCAACAACTGCCTACACCACAAGCCTCTGCCGCAAGCATCAGATTGCCAATAACCAGACTTCCGTCATAAACATAGGTTGGTCGTGCCTTATCAGCAAGAACAATCAAAACAACAGGTGCACCGTAAAACGGATCAAAATCAGTTTTGCCCATAATTTTTGCATTCATAGCTGAAAGTTTATCTCTAAGTTCTTTATTTGTAACAGCAATAATAATAGGTGACTGCATTCCCCTGCCGTTAGCGGCGTAAGTTCCGGCTTCTACAATGCTGTTGATTATATCGGATGGGAGCATATCAGATTTGAAACTTCTTGTACTTCTTCTTGATTTTATAGTATTTAAAACTTCGGACATAATTATCCCTCCAAAAATTACTATTGAGCGAGAGCCTAACATTTTTATTATATCATTAACCGTAAAATAAAACAATAATTTTTAAAAAAATAAAAAATTAAAAAAATTCAATATTTTACTTGACATTGTTAAAAACATATTGTATAATATAGACAAGATAAAACAAAGAAACTTAAGGAGGTTTCCAATATGAAAGTTCACGGATTATTTAAACTTCAACTCAGAAACTTCAAACGGAGTCTTCCACCAAACAGGTTAAGCCGCATACTTTAATTTGTGGTTTGAATCTCATTATCGCATAACTGATTATTTTAGTGTTATTAAACACAGTGTGAATTTAGAAGTCAAGTGTATGAAAGGTAAGTTGGCAGTTTAGTACTTTTTTAGAAATTTTAACAGGTTATGTAATTTTCATATTTTTACATATTCTAAGCTTGTTGACATATAGTTCGGATTACAAAGTTAAGGTAGCGGTGTTTCGGCTTTTCCTACAACTTAATATTATTTTTATTAAACATTTAGTTGTTTATAAATTGTATTGAAAATTCATTATGGTGGTTGGACCAATGAGAAAGTAACATTTTATCGGCTATCTTTTAGAAAGGATTATTTTCTTTGGCTCAGGACGATGTAATATTGTGCCGGTGCCTCCCCTCGGACAGTATAGTGGAAAGAAAATATGAGCGGAGATTGTTCCAATGTAATACTTCTTTATGAAAATATGTGTACAGAGCACGCCTTGCGTTGAAATTGTTTTATTTTCATTTAACTTGCACAACATTTGATATTGAGATTACTTTTAACTGTAATGTATAGCACCCCGGCAGGATTACTTGCCGGGGTGCTTTAATGAAAAAATGATTTATAAAATATATTAAAATAAATTTCAATATATTGTATTTTTTATAAAACACTTGACAAATTGAAAATTTGGTATATAATATAATCATATTGTATCATACCAAGAACAATTAGCGTTACTATGATAAGGTAGTATACCGCAAAGCTCTAACACCTCATCTTTAGATGAGGTGTTATCTTTTTATTTAAAAATTATTTAATTATTGACATTATTTTACATTTTTATTACAATATATAATATAGTACAAAATAATATTATAAATCTTGTATAATTTAGGTGGATTATTATGAAATATATTATTGGTCTTGATATGGGTATTACATCAACTGGATATTCAGTTATGATGCTTGACAGCACAGACGAACCTTGTAGAATTTTGAAAATGGGTACTCGTATTTTTGAAGCTGCAGAAAATTCCAAAGATGGATCGTCACTTGCAGCTCCAAGGCGAGAAAATCGAGGTATGCGTAGAAGACTTCGCAGAAAACGGTTTAGAAAAAAACAAATACGCAGTCTAATTTCATATGAAAAAATAATGACATATGAAGAAATCGACAACATTTACAACAGCGGAAGGGTTTTATCTGATATATACAAAATTCGTGCAGAGTCATTGGATAGACTTCTTACAAAGGAAGAGTTCGTCCGACTGCTTATTCATTTATCTCAAAGAAGAGGATTCAAGTCTAATCGAAAGGTAGAAGCCAAGGATTCAAAATCTGACACCAGCATACTTTTAAACGCTGTCAAAACAAATCAAGAACTTATGCAATCAAAGGGCTACAGAACAATTGGTGAAATGTTGTATAAGGATGAACATTTTGTAAATTACAAACGTAACAAAAGCGATGATTACTCAAATACTTTTGCACGTTCAGAATACGAATCAGAGATAAATGCAATCTTTGAAGCTCAAAAAAACTATGGAAATGAATTTGCAACAGATAATCTAAAAGAAAAATATCTCAACATATATCTGTCACAAAGAGCTTTTGATGAAGGTCCCGGTAAACAAAGCCCTTATGCCGGCAATCAAATTGAAAAAATGCTGGGAAAATGCACCTTTGAACACGATGAAATAAGAGCAGTAAAGGCTACATATTCCTTTGAATATTTTAACTTGCTTTCAAAGGTCAATAGCATAAAAATACTCTCATCAAAAGAAAAACGCACCTTAACTAAAGAGGAGCGGGACAAAATAATTAGCCTTGCATTCAACAAAAAAGCAATATCATATGCGTCAATAAGAAAAGAATTAGAACTTAGCGATAGCGAATATTTCAATATATCCTATGGAAATAAAAATCAAGATATAGATAAAATTGAAAAGAAAACAAAATTTACATATCTGAACGCATATCACACTTTTAAAAAAGCATATGGTAATGCATATATCAGTTGGAGTTTAGACAAGAAAAATCAACTCGCCTACGCTCTGACAGTTTATAAAAATGACAACAAAATCATTTCTTACTTAAATGAAAAAGGGTTTGATAAAACTGAAATAGAAGTCGCTCTCAGGTTGCCGTCGTTTACAAAAACATGCAACCTATCTGTCAAAGCTCTTAATAAAATTATTCCTTATCTGGAACAAGGTATGTTATATAATGAAGCTTGTTTATCAGCTTTTAAAGCAGATGATAGTAACAAAAGAAAATTTCTGCCTGCTAATGCTCCTGAACTTAACGAAATTAAAAATCCTGTTGTACGCAGAGCGATTTCTCAAACAATAAAGGTTATAAACGCAATTATACGTGAATATGGTGAAAGTCCTACCTATGTTAATATTGAGCTTGCAAGAGAGCTTGCAAAAAATTTTACTTCACGTAAAAAAATTGAAAAAGGGCAAAAAGAAAATCAAGCCAAGAATGACGAAATTATTAAAAGACTAAGGAATGAATTTGGAATAATTCATCCAGATGGTCAGGATTTGATAAAATTCAAACTTTGGCAAGAACAGGATGGTATATGCCCATACTCACTTAAACGTATAGCCATTGAAAAGTTATTTGACATAGGTTATACGGATATAGACCATATTATCCCGTATTCAATAAGTTTTGACAATAGTTACAACAACAAAGTACTTGTATTTTCTTCAGAAAACAGAATGAAGGGAAACAAAATTCCTATGCAGTATCTTCAAGGTAAGCAAAAAGATGAATTTTTGCTATGGGTTGATTCATCTAATTTAAGAAACCTAAAAAAGAAAAACCTTTTAAAAGAGGAAATTTCAGAAGAAGAATACTCAGGTTTTAAGAAAAGAAATCTTCAGGATACACAGTATTTATCAAGGTTTATGTTAAACTTTTTGAAAAAATATCTACTAATAAGTCCAAATTCAAAAGGTATAAAAGAAACAATAGTGTCAGTCAACGGATTAGCAACATCTTATATGCGTAAACGTTGGGGAATTAATAAAATACGAGAAAATGGTGATATTCACCACGCTGTAGATGCAGTTGTGATTGCCTGTATAACACGTGGGATGATAAAAAGAATTTCTAACTATTCAAAATATAAAGAAACCGAATATGTCAATCCTGAAACAAACGAAATTTTAGATTTTGACAAAAAAACCGGTGAAGTACTTAATCGTTTTCCGTTACCATATAAGTATTTTAGAGATGAACTAAAAATGCTTTGTTCAAATAATCCATCAAGAATATTACATCTTAAACCTTTGCCAAATTATGCAACTGATGAAGAAATAAAACCTATTTTTGTTTCTCGTATGCCTAAACATAAGGTTAAAGGAGCGGCACATTTGGAAACAAATAGAAAACATTATGAATCTGACGGAAAAGATTATTCTATTTCAAAAGTAAGTCTTAGCTCACTAAAGCTTAAAGATGGTGAAATAGAAAATTATTATAATCCATCAAGTGATACTCTACTGTATAACGCCTTGAAACAACGTTTGATACAGTTTGACGGAGATGCCAAAAAAGCGTTTGCCGAACCCTTTTACAAACCTAAAAGCAATGGCTCACAAGGACCATGTGTTAAAAAAGTTAAGGTTATAAATAAGTCAACACTTTTTGTACCTGTTTTGAATAAAACAGCTATTGCAGACAACGGTTCAATGATAAGAGTAGATGTCTTTTATGTTAATGGTGAGGGATATTACCTTGTTCCTATTTATGTTTCGGATACAGTAACGCATAAATTACCTAACAAAGCAATAGTAGCACATAAACCCTATAGTGAATGGAAAACAATGTCTGATGATAATTTTGTTTTCTCTCTTTATCCTAATGATCTAATTAATGTGATTTCAAATAAAGAGCTTAAATTCAATATTATAAACAAAGAAAGTACACTTCCAACTACATATACAAGTAATGATGAATTTGTATATTATAAGGGTACTGATATCAGCTCAGGAGCAATTTCTGTGATAACACATGACAATACTTATATCCTAAGAGGTCTAGGCATAAAACAGCGATTGTCTTTAATCGAAAAGTATCAGGTAGATGTGTTAGGCAATATAACAAAGTGCAAGAAAGAAAAAAGAATGGGGTTTAAATAAATGGGATATCGAATTATTTTTCTCACAAATCCTGTTAAACTAAGCACAAAAAACGAACAGTTAATGATAGATAACGGTGAGGTCACGAGAGTGCCTCTTGAGGATATCGAATGCATAGTTGCTGATACCTCACAACTAAATGTAACGGCCCGCCTTCTTTCAAAATTTTCAGAATATGCAATAACTTTTTATATTACCGATAAGTCACATCACCCTTGTGGAGTTTTTCTTCCTGTTTGTAAACACTGCAGACATATGTCAGTTTTACAAAACCAAATAAATATGACTTTGCCCACAAAGAAAAAATTATGGAAGCAAATTATTTATCAAAAAATAGAAAATCAGGCTACTGTTTTAAAACTGTGTAATATTGAAAATTGGGCAGAAATCGAAAACTTAAAGAACAAAGTAAAATCAGGTGACACCGATAATATGGAAGCCGTTGCAGCATCAAAATATTTTAAATTGCTTTTTGGAAAAACGTTTACACGTACTCAGGAAAACGGTATCAATGCAGCTTTGAATTACGGTTATGCTATTCTGCGAAGTACGATCGAAAAATATCTGATTGCTTATGGTTATGAACCGTCAATCGGTTTATTTCATAAAAGCACCCTTAACAACTTTAATCTTGCGGATGATATAATTGAAGCTTACCGACCGATTGTTGATTTATTTGTTAATCGTTTTGTGTGTGAATCAGATGAACTGTCAACAGTGAGAAAGGCTCAACTTGTAAATCTTTTAAACTGTGATGTTATAATTGATAAAAAAATATTTGCCTGTGCTCATTCTATAGAGATTAGTGTAAACAGCCTAACCAGTTTTATCCGAAAAAATAGAAACGATTTACTTCTTCCCCAAATAATAGATTTGGAACAACATAAATATGAATAAGTTTATGAGAATGATTGTATTTTTTGATTTACCTGTAAAAACAAAAACTCAGCGTAGAGTTGCTACACAATTTCGCAACTTTCTGCTTAAGGACGGTTATTTTATGGTTCAATTTTCTGTTTATTGCAGAGTATGCAATGGATATGATGACGTTGAAAAACATAAATCTCGCCTTAGAATTTATAAACCTGACAATGGTTCAGTACGATTGTTAGTAATAACCGAAAAGCAGTACGAAAAAATGGAATTGATAATAGGGAACTTAGTTAAAGAAGAAGAACACGCCAGTTTTGAACAACTATCAATTTTTTAAAAAACAACGAAAATACAATTATTTTTTTACTATTTAGCAGTTTTTAAATAAAAAAAGGGGGCTGTCGCAAATAAGCGATAGCCTCTCAACACATAATAAACAAAGAAGAATTATGAAATATTGTTGCACAAAACAGAAAAAGCGATAACACAAACCGGAGGGTGGGAAAAATCCCATCCTCTCTTTAATTTTATGAA
>JAFTGC010000024.1 GCA_017458105.1 Ruminococcus sp.
GCTGTTCACAGCAGAAAATACAATAATTTTCCTATGCGTCCGCTCGGATGGAAGTCTCCGAGAGAGTTCCTTAAACACTTCCTTGATACCGGCGAAGTTGTTTTTTCTTAATGTGTAACTAATCATTGACAAACCTACAACCCTGGTTTAGTTTTTGTAAATCAATACGGCTATTATTCTTTTAAACAGCCGTACTGTATAATTTGCAGCTTTTTCTCAAAACACTCCTTAACTTCTTCGTTAGAAAATTTACGAAATGCGAACTGAAAAGTTGTATCTCTGAAAATAGATAGAAGCAGGCTGAAAACATTGTTTATATAATCTTTATCCTTTGATATGAACTTTGAAGTGTCAATATTGGCAAGTATTATATCGTTGTAGTTTGAAATTCTATCATAGATTTTATCCATAATACTTTTTGTATTTAAATTTCTGACGGGAATTACACCGCGGAATTTTTTGTGTTTTATATTATCACGGCTAATTAAATTGTCGTCTAGTATAGTTCTGAAAGTTTTAAAAATATCCCCTTGCTGTTCAGACAGATGTGTCAGAAATTTATCTTTTATATTATCGGCAATGTCGGTAGCAATAATTTCGTAAAGGTCGCCCTTGTCGTCAAAATACTGATAAAAACTGCCTCTTGATATATTTGCTTTTTTGATAATATGATTTATGCTTATCCGGTTTGACGGAACTTCGTTAAATTCAGATTTAATGGCATCAATTATGCGGTTTTTCTTTGCTTCCGGCAGATTGTAAAAGGTTTGTTTAATCATTTTAGCACTTCCGTTATATATGATAATTTAATAATTGTACCTCATATTTGTTTATTTGTCAATGATTAGGTTTTTAAAAGAAAAACAGATGCCACATAAGCGACATCTGTTTTCCAAAGATAGGTATAAAATAAAGTAAGAAAGCTAAGTTAAAAAAAATTTATTTTATGCTGTCCTCAATTTCGGAGATTTCAACATCAACATCTCTTACATGATTTTTAGTTTCTTGTAAGCATTTCTTGATGCAAAGTCAGCATAATTGTATCTTAAACCATGTTCAGCCATATCAAGACCTGCAAGGGATTCGTTCAGGCACATACTTACATCCGGCTTGCTGTCCTTAATCCAAGTAATTAACAAAATATATTTACAAATCAAAAATCAAAAAGTAAACTATAATAGTATAACAATAACCTCTGCATCGGTATTCTGACACAGAGGCCGATGTGCCGTTTATATTTTTCAGGCAATACTGCACTAATGGCTTTGGACTCTGCTTTTACACAAACAGGGGAAATTAATGATTAATCAGAACAAATGTGGGTGTATGTGCATATTGATAATGTACAGTGCCCGTATTCCGAAGTGCAGTTTTGCCGTGAATACATATTAAATTTTTTAATTAAACACCGAAGAGAAGCTCATCGTATGTTGGATAAGGCCAGTATTTTCTTGCTGTGATTGTTTCCATCTCATCACTTACAGCACGAAGCTCGTTCATTGCAGCAAATACTACATCGTGATAGTAGTAAGCCTGCTCAAGCTTATCCTCAATATCGTTGCCCTTAACTACTGTGTCCTCAAGAGCATCAATCTTCTTAACGAAGGATACAAGGTCGTTAGAAAGTGTAGTAATAAGATCCTCTTCAACAGTAGTAGGAATGTTTTCAGAGAGCTTTTTCTTTGAGAGAGCAGTTTCTGTGAGTTCCTTAACATATTCAGAAACTGCTGGGAGAATATCCTGCTTAGCCATCTCAAGCATTGTGAGGGCTTCAATGTTGATTTCTTTGCTGTACTCTTCAAGGGTGATTTCTTTACGAGCCTTAACTTCAACAGCAGTATGAACAGAGTTCTTTTCAAAGAGCTTAATGTTCTTTTCATCGTCAAAGTGTTCAAGAGCCTCAGGGAGTGATCTGTAGTTAGGCAGACCTCTCTTTTCAGCCTCAACCGGCCAATCTTCTGAGTAACCGTTGCCGTTGAAGATGATTCTCTGATGTTCTGTAAATACCTTTTTGATTAAAGCCTTGATTGCAACTTCCTTATCATCAGCAGCTTCAATTTCGTCACAGAACTGGTTAAGCTCCTCTGCCATAATTGTGTTAATCATAATGTTAGGGCAAGCAATGTTTACTGTTGAACCCAACATTCTGAATTCAAAACGGTTACCTGTAAAGGCAAAAGGTGAGGTTCTGTTTCTGTCGGTTGTGTCCTTTTTAAATTCAGGAAGAACATCAACACCTAGATGCATTGGAACCTTGCCCGGTACAACATAATCATTATCGTTGATAATAGAATCAACAACAGCCTGAAGTTCGTCACCGATAAACATAGAAACGATAGCCGGCGGTGCTTCGTTTGCACCAAGTCTGTGGTCGTTACCTGCTGAAGCAACAGAAATTCTGAGAAGGTCAGCATACTCGTCAACGCCCTTCATAATTGCAGCAAGGAAGAACTGGAACTGAGTGTTATTGATTGGATCTTTGCCGGGGTTAATGAGGTTTTCGCCTGTGTTTGTGCCCATTGACCAGTTGTTGTGTTTACCTGAGCCGTTTACGCCTGCAAATGGCTTTTCATGAAGAAGGCAAACCAAACCATATTTTTCAGCAGTTTTCTTAAGTGTTTCCATAACAAGTTGGTTGTGGTCAGTTGCAACATTGGTTGTGCTGAAGATAGGTGCAACTTCGTGCTGTGCAGGTGCAACCTCATTGTGCCTTGTTTTTGATGTGATGCCAAGCTTCCAAAGTTCAACATCAAGTTCTGCCATAAACTCTTTAACTCTTGTTTTAAGAGAGCCAAAGTAATGGTCGTCAAGTTCCTGACCCTTAGGGGCTGCAGCACCAAAGAGGGTTCTGCCTGTGAAGATAAGGTCTTTTCTCTTTTCGTAGTACTTTTTATCAACCAGGAAATATTCCTGCTCAGGCCCAACTGTTGAAGTAACCTTCTGAACATCCTTGCCAAAGAGCTTAAGGCTGCGGCATGCTGCCTTTGAAAGAACTTCCATAGAACGAAGAAGCGGAGTCTTTTTATCAAGTGCCTCACCTGTGTAAGAACAGAATGCTGTAGGAATGTAGAGTGTAGTATCTCTGATAAATGCCGGAGAAGTAGGGTCCCATGCTGTGTAACCTCTTGCTTCAAATGTAGCACGAATACCACCGCTTGGGAAAGAAGAAGCGTCAGGTTCGCCTTTTACAAGTTGTTTTCCGCCAAATTCCATAATTGCGTTACCGTCATTGTCCGGGTCAAGAAAACTGTCGTGCTTTTCAGCAGTGATACCTGTCATAGGCTGGAACCAGTGTGTATAGTGTGTGCAACCCTTTTCAATAGCCCAATCTTTCATTGCATTTGCAACAACATTTGCAACAGAAATATCAAGCGGCTCACCCAGGTCGATAGTTTTCTTCAAAGCTTTGTATGTAGCTTTAGGAAGTCTTTCCTTCATAGTAGTATCGTTAAAAACCATACTGCCGAAAATTGCGGGAACATTTACCATTTTTTTATCTCCTATCTTATTAAGAAAAATTAACATATACCGGATTACGCATAAATTACGGAATTGACCGATATAAGCAAAAATGGCACTGCCAGCTGTTAAGCTTGCAGCACCATTGCTGTCGATACTCACATTATATGCATAAAGGGATTTAAAGTCAAGTGTTTTTTTGAAAAATCGTAAATTATGCAGGATTTTTAAAATTTCTTGCATAATTTATGTGCGATTTTTATATAATTAAAATAATATTGTTCTGTAAAGACGGAGCTGGAAGAAATAATTGCAAAATTGTGCCGGAATTTTCTTTTTTTCTATTGACTGAATGTGTGGTGACAATATATAATAGTATATGTAATTAAAATTTGATATTTTTCATAATTGGAAAAAATATTTTTTAATTCTTCCATAGAATTTCTTTAGTATTATTATAGTATAAAATATAGTGAGTGGTGTGTATGAAAAAGGCAGTTATTGTATCAAAATATGCCGGCAATATAAATGTGCTTAATGAGTTGCTTGTTTCAGAGGGGTTTGAAACAGTGATGAATGCACAGGAAAGTGATGAGGCGTGTAAACTTATTAATAGCGAGAAACCGGAGTTTATCCTCATAAATACACCGATTGCCGATGCCTCGGGGTTGGAACTTGCAGTGAACTGCAGTAAGGCGACATCTGCTTGCATTGTACTTATGGTAAAAAATGATAAGGCGGATGAAATTTCCCGGCAAATGCTAAAGTACGGCATTATGGTCATTGCAAAACCTTTGAGCAAGCACTTGTTCCACCATTATATTTTATTTGAGGAATGTTTCAGACGGCGTATGGACCGTGTGAATCATGAGAACAAGGAACTGCGTACTCAGGTTGAGATAATGAAAATCGTAAACCGTGCAAAAATGCTTTTAATGCAGCATTTGAGGATGACTGAAACTCAGGCTCACCATTATTTGGAGCGTCAGGCTATGGATTTGCGTAAGAGTAAATATGATATAGCGTTGAATGTTCTTAAAACATACGAAAACTAACTTGGTTTAGTTGCATAACATCTGCGAAAGGAATGTAGAATTTATGGACTCAAGGGCGTATCTCATCCTTGAAAACGGAAAGATTTTTGAAGGTAAATCTTTCGGAGCAAAAAAAGAAACTACAGGAGAGCTTGTTTTTACTACTGCAATGACAGGTTATCTTGAAACACTCACTGACCCTAGTTATTTTGGTCAGGTGGTTATTCAGACATTTCCTTTAATTGGTAATTACGGAGTTATTCCTTCTGATTTTGAGAGCAGCCAGCCCGCTTTAAAGGCATATATAGTTAGAAACAAGTGTCAGGAACCTTCCAATTTTCGTTGCGAGGGCATACTTGACACTTTTTTACGAGATAAGGACATACCCGGGCTTTATGATATTGATACCCGCAGTCTTACAAGAATTGTGCGTGAGTACGGTGTTATGAACTGTAAACTCACCTACAGTATTGATAATCTTGAAAGCGACCTCGAAGAAATAAAGTCTTACAAGGTTAAAAACGCTGTTGAGAGTGTTACGGTTGAAAAACCTGAATTTTTCGAGAGCAATACCCACAGCCGTAAGGTTGTGCTTATGGACTTTGGTGCAAAGAACAATATTCGCAGAGAACTGGTTAAACGAGGCTGCGATGTTACGGTTGTTCCGGCTTCGACTTCTGCCGATGAAATCCTCTCGATAAACCCTGACGGCATTATGCTCAGCAACGGACCGGGGGATCCTAGCGAAAATACAGCAATTATTGAAGAGCTGAAAAAACTTACGGCAAAGAAAATCCCAACATTTGGAATTTGCCTTGGACATCAGCTGTTGGCACTTTCTCAGGGTGCGTCAACAGAGAAGCTCCCTTACGGTCACCGTGGTGCAAACCAGCCTGCCAAGGATACCGAAACAGGCAGAATTTACATAACCAGCCAAAACCACGGCTACGCTGTTGTAAACGAGAGTATTCCTGATAACGCAAGAGTGAGTTTTATAAACGGAAACGACGGCACTTGTGAAGGCGTCACATACCTTGATATGCCGGCTTTCTCTGTGCAATTTCACCCGGAGGCTTGCGGCGGTCCGCAGGACACAGCTTTCCTGTTTGATAAGTTCATTGATTTGATGAACTGATTGTATTGATAATTAATATAAAAAATCCCTTTGATAGATGAAAGGATGCAAAATAAATGCCAGTTAAACCTGATTTAAAAAGAGTTATGGTAATCGGCTCAGGTCCGATTGTTATAGGTCAGGCTGCGGAGTTTGACTATGCGGGAACACAGGCTTGCCGTGCCCTTAAAGAAGAGGGTCTGGAGGTTATTCTTGTAAACTCAAACCCTGCAACTATTATGACAGATAATGCCATGGCTGATAAAGTATATATCGAGCCTTTAACACTGCCTATTGTTAAAAGAATTATTGAAAAGGAAAAGCCTGACGGACTTATTTCAACCCTTGGCGGTCAAACGGGGCTTACGCTTTCTATGCAGCTTGCTAAGGAAGGTTTCCTTGAAAAGCACGGTGTTCAGCTGCTTGGTGCCGATCCTGAAACAATTGATAAAGCTGAGGACAGACAGATGTTTAAGGACACTATGGAGTCCATAGGTCAGCCTGTTATTCCTTCGCTTGTTGTAAATGATGTTGAAACAGCGGCTAAGTTTGCCGATGAAATCGGCTATCCTGTTATCATTCGCCCTGCTTTTACACTTGGCGGTACAGGCGGAGGTATTGTCGATAACGAAGAAGAGCTTAGAGAGATTACATCTAACGGTCTTGAACTTTCCCCAATTACTCAGGTTCTTGTTGAAAAGTGTATTGCCGGTTGGAAAGAAATTGAGTTTGAGGTTATCCGTGACGGTGCAGGTAATGTAATCACCGTCTGTTCAATGGAAAACTTTGACCCTGTCGGTGTTCATACGGGTGACTCAATTGTTATAGCTCCTGCCGTTACCCTTGCGGATAAAGAGTATCAGATGTTGCGTTCAGCTTCGCTGAACATCATTCAGGCACTCGGTGTTGAGGGTGGCTGTAACTGCCAGTTTGCACTTAATCCGGAAAGCTTTGAATATGCTGTTATTGAAGTAAATCCGAGAGTTTCGCGTTCTTCGGCACTTGCTTCAAAGGCAACAGGTTATCCTATTGCAAAAGTAGCAGCTAAAATTGCTATCGGCTATACACTCGGTGAGATAAAAAATGCCGTTACAGGCTCAACTTATGCCTGTTTTGAACCTGCACTCGATTATGTTGTTGTTAAGTTCCCTAAGTGGCCTTTTGATAAGTTTGTTTATGCCAAGAGAACCCTCGGCACACAGATGAAGGCAACGGGCGAGGTAATGGCTATTGCACCTACTTTTGAACAAGCTATTATGAAAGCTGTCAGAGGTGCTGAAATTTCGCATGATACACTTAATGACAAGATGTTTGCCGCTATGAGTGACGAAAATGTAATTGACAGGCTTTCTGTTTGTGATGACCTGAGGATTTTCTGTGTATTTGAAGCTCTCAAAAGAGGTGTTTCTGTTGAAAAGATACACGAAATTACAATGATTGACGAATGGTTCCTGAATAAGCTTATTCTTCTTGTGAATATGGAGAATATACTTAAACAAGGCAATATTGATAAAAGCACTTATGAAGAGGCTAAAAAGCTTGGCTATCTTGACAGAACAATAGAACAGTTTACAGGCAAGCCTTGCGAGTTTACATTAACTCCTGTTTATAAAATGGTTGACACCTGTGCTGCAGAGTTTGCTGCTGAAACGCCTTACTTCTACAGTACATTTGATAAAGAAAACGAAGCCGAACTTTTCATAAAAGAACGCAACAGCGGTAAGGATACTATTATAGTATTCGGTTCCGGTCCTATTCGTATCGGTCAGGGTATAGAGTTTGACTATTCTTCTGTTCACTGTGTGTGGTCACTGAAAAAGGCGGGCTTTGATGTTGTTATTGTAAATAACAATCCTGAAACTGTTTCGACCGACTTTGATACAGCCGACAGACTATATTTTGAGCCATTGACAAATGAAGATGTTATGGGAATAATAAAGACAGAAAAGCCTGTTGGTGCGGTTGTTGCTTTTGGCGGTCAGACTGCTATTAAGCTGACAAAGTACCTTTCCGACAACGGAATTAAAATTCTCGGTACATCTGCCGACGCTATTGATATGGCTGAGGATAGAGAACGCTTTGATGAACTTCTTGAAAAACACAACATAAAGCGTCCAAAGGGCTACACTGTTATGACTTGTGATGAAGCTCTTGAAATTGCAGAGAAAGTTGGCTATCCTGTTCTGCTCAGACCTTCTTATGTTCTTGGCGGTCAAAATATGATTATCGCCTTTAACGAGGCAGATGTCAAAGAATATATGGCAATTATTCTTGCACAAAATATCGAAAATCCTGTGCTTGTTGATAAATATATGATGGGTACCGAGATTGAAGTTGACGCAATATGCGACGGCGAAGATATTCTTATTCCCGGTATTATGGAGCATATTGAGCGTGCCGGTGTTCACTCGGGCGATTCAATTGCGGTTTATCCGGCTTGGAATCTTTCTGACGAAATGACGGAAACAATCATACGCTCTTCAAGGGATTTGGCACTTTCGCTCCAGACTAAAGGTCTTGTTAATATACAATACCTTATTTACAAAGGCGAGCTTTATGTAATCGAGGTAAACCCTCGTTCATCAAGAACAATTCCATACATAAGCAAGGTTACGGGCGTGCCGATGGTTGACCTTGCCACAAGGGCTATGTTCGGTGAAAAACTCAAAGATATGGGCTACGGCACTGATCTATACAGAAAGAGCCCTTATGTTGCTGTTAAAGTTCCTGTATTCTCGTTTGAAAAGCTCATAAATGTTGATAACCACCTCGGCCCGGAGATGAAGTCAACAGGCGAAGTCCTCGGCATTGCAAGCACACTTGAGGAGGCACTTTACAAGGGTCTTATCGGAGCGGGCTACAAAATGAAGCGTGGAGGCGGTGTGTTCATCACCGTTAGAAACAGCGACAAGTGTGAGATCGGCGATGTAGCCAAAAAGTATGCCGACCTTGGCTTTAAAATTTATGCTACCGAGGGTACAGCAAACTACCTGCATGATTACGGTGTAAGTGCCGTTACAGTTAAGAAAATCCACGAGGATACAAACGACAACACATTGACCTTAATAGAAAGCGGTAAGATTCAGTATGTAATTTCAACTTCTGCAAAGGGAAGAATCCCTGAGCGTGACTCGGTTAAAATCCGAAGAAAAACAGTTGAAAGAAACATCCCTTGCCTTACATCAATAGATACAGCAAACGCACTCGCAGAGTGCCTGAAGAGTAAATATAGCCAGATAAGCACCGAGCTTGTCGACATCAATGATATGAGGGAGAGTAAAATGAAACTCAATTTCACTAAAATGCACGGTACCGGCAACGATTACATTTACTTCAGCACATTTGACCAAAGGATTGATAACCCGGAAGCACTTTCGGTAAGGCTTTCGGACAGACACTTCGGAATTGGCGGAGACGGTATCATTTTGGTTTGCCCAAGCGATGTTGCAGATGCAAAAATGAGAATTTTCAACCTTGACGGCTCAGAGGGAAAAATGTGCGGCAACGGTGTTCGTTGCGTAGGCAAGTTCCTCTATGACCACGGTATGTTTGATATTAAAGAAAAGGATGAAATAACAGTTGAAACACTTTCAGGTATTAAAAATCTGAAAGCATACACAACTGACGGAGTTGTTTCGGCTTTCCGCGTTGATATGGGTAAGGCTGAATTTAAGCCTGAGAATATCCCTGTTGAAATCAGCGGAAAAGAAAAGATTGTGAACGAGCCTTATGAAATTGAAGGTGTAGAGTATAGAATCACCTGTGTTTCAATGGGTAACCCGCACTGCGTTGTTTTTGTTAAGGAAGATGTTGACAGCATTGACCTTGAAAAAATCGGTCCTAAGTTTGAGAACAATCCTCTGTTCCCTGAAAGAGTAAATACAGAGTTTGTAAAAATTCTTGATGATCATACAATCAAGATGAGAGTATGGGAGAGAGGCTCGGGCGAAACCTGGGCTTGCGGAACCGGAGCTTGTGCCGCTGCGGTTGCTTCATGTGAAAACGGTTTTTGTAACAAGGGTGAAGACATCACTGTCAAGCTTAAGGGGGGCGACCTTGTTATAAATTACACAGAAGATACAGTCTATATGACAGGCGAAGCAACAAGAGTATTTGACGGAACAGTCGAGATATAAGCGTTCGATAAGTGGAAAACAGGAGGAAGTATAATGGGAAAGATTCCTACAAAATATATATTCGTCACAGGCGGTGTTGTTTCGGGGCTTGGCAAGGGCATTACAGCGGCTTCACTCGGCAGACTTTTAAAGGCAAGGGGGCTTAAAATTGCTGCCCAGAAGCTCGACCCGTATATAAATGTTGACCCCGGCACTATGAGTCCGTTCCAGCATGGCGAGGTTTATGTTACCGAGGACGGTGTCGAAACTGATCTCGACCTTGGTCACTACGAGCGTTTTATTGACGAAAACCTCAATAAGTTCAGTAACCTTACTACAGGCAAAGTTTATTCAAATGTTCTTGAAAAAGAAAGAAGAGGTGACTATCTCGGCGACACCGTTCAGGTAATACCTCATATAACCAATGAAATCAAGCGTTTTATTTATCAAGTCGGCAAAAATACAGACGCAGATGTTGTCATTACTGAAATCGGCGGTACAGTCGGCGATATTGAATCACAGCCGTTTCTTGAGGCTATTCGTCAGGTTAATCTTGAAGTCGGCAAGGAGAACAGCATCTTTATCCATGTGTGCCTTGTTCCGTATATTGCAGGCAGTGAAGAACACAAAAGTAAGCCTACTCAGCACTCGGTAAAGGAACTCAGGGCTTTGGGTATTAACCCTGATATTATAGTCCTAAGATGCGACAGGCCTCTTGAAGAGTCAATTTTTAAGAAAATTGCTATGTTCTGCAATGTGGAGCAGGACTGCGTAATTGAAAATATTACTATTCCGGTTCTTTATAAAGCACCGCTTATGCTCGAAAAAGCAAATTTCTGCGATGTTGTCTGCCGTGAGCTGAACATAAATACAAAGAAGAACGATATGAAAGAATGGCACGATATGCTTGAGCGTATCGACTCCCGCAAAGAAACCGTTACAATCGCTCTATGCGGTAAGTATGTCAAGCTCCACGACGCATATCTTTCGGTTGCTGAGGCACTTAGGCACGCAGGCTACGAGAATAAGTCATTTGTAGAAATCAAATGGGTTGATACCGAACTGATTACCGAGTACACAGTCAATGACTTGCTCGGAGATGTTGACGGAATTCTTGTTCCGGGTGGTTTTGGTTCACGAGGTGTTGAAGGTAAAATCACAGCGGCTAAGTACGCAAGAGAAAATGATATTCCGTACCTTGGAATTTGCCTTGGTATGCAGGTTGCCGTAATTGAATTTGCAAGAAATGTACTCGGCTATGAAGATGCAAATTCCGGTGAACTTTCATCTGACAGCAAACACAAGGTTATTGATATAATGGAAGAACAAATGGGTGTAGTGACAAAGGGCGGTACAATGCGACTTGGTGCTTACCCTTGCAAGGTGAAAAAAGGCTCAATGCTTGAAAAATCCTACGGCAAATCCGAGGTGGCCGAAAGACACCGCCACCGTTATGAGTTTAACAATGCTTTTCGTCAGGATTTTGAGGATAACGGTATGTCTATTTCAGGTACATCACCTAACGGTATGCTTGTTGAGGCGGTTGAAATTCCTGACAACAGATTTTATGTAGGTGTTCAATATCACCCTGAGTTTAAGTCCAGACCAACCAATGCCCACCCGATTTTCAGAGAGTTTGTAAAGGCGGCACTGGAAAATCAGAAAAATTAATATAATAAACGCTAGGGCAGGCAACCTTTGTCAGCCCATTTGCCGTAAGGCATATAAAAGAAAATTTCAAGACAATGGAGGTTTGAAATGAAGGTAAATAAGAATTTTGACAATCTTGTCCCAAATTACCTCTTTGCTGAAGTTGCAAAGAGAACCGGCGATTATTGCAAGGCAAATCCCGACAAAAAGGTTATTCGCCTCGGTATCGGTGATGTAACACTCCCTTTACCTAAGATTGCTGTTGAGGCTCTTAAGCAGGGTGCTGACGAACTTGGTAACAAGGATACTTTCAAGGGTTACCCTGACTATGAGGGCTATGAGTTTGTAAGACAGGCTGTTGCTGATTATTATGCAACATTCGGTGTTGCTGTTGACGCTTCAGAGGTTATTATTACCGACGGTGCAAAGTCTGACTCAGGCAACATTGGTGATATTTTTGATAAAGACAACATCGTACTGGTAACTGACCCTGTTTATCCTGTTTATGTTGATAGCAATATTATGGCAGGAAGAGAAATCAAACTTGCCGATTGTAACGAGAATAACAATTTTGCCGCTACACCTGACGAAAGTGTAAAGGCGGATATTATTTATCTTTGCTCACCAAACAACCCAACAGGTGCAACATTTAGCAAGGAACAGCTTAAAGCATGGGTTGATTATGCTAATAAGAACGATGCAATCATAATTTACGATGCTGCGTATGAAGCATTTATTACCGATGATTCACCTAGAAGTATCTTTGCTATTGAAGGAGCAAGAACCTGTGCGATTGAACTTTGCTCACTTTCAAAAACAGCAGGCTTTACAGGTACACGCTGTGGCTATACAGTGATTCCAAAAGAGCTTGAAAGGGACGGTAAGAACATTTATAAGCTTTGGTATAGAAGAGAAGCTACAAAGTTTAACGGTGTTTCCTGGCCTGTTCAGAGAGCCGCTGCAGCTGTTCTTTCAGAAGAAGGTCAGAAAGAATTCAAAGAGAATATTGCTTATTATCAGGAGAATGCTCGAATCATCGCTTCTGCACTTGATGAGCTTGGCATTTACTATACCGGCGGTAAAAACTCACCATATATCTGGCTTAAATGCCCGAACGGTATGGGTAGTTGGGAGTTCTTTGACTACCTCCTAAACGAAGCAAATGTAGTTGGAACTCCGGGCGAAGGTTTTGGCGAAAACGGTAAGGGATTCTTCCGTCTGACATCTTTCGGTGACAGAGATAATACCATTGAAGCTGTTAGAAGAATCAAAGAGCTTCTTTCAAAATAAAATTTTTGTTTATAACTTTTTATGGGGCTGTCAATAACGACAGCCTCATTTTTAGTATTTTGGTAATTAAATGAATTTTAATTAATCGAAAATAATGGGGAAAGATATTGTTACTATCAAAAATATACAATAGGTTAGCACTAGCTAACCTGAGTTTTTGTAGGAATAACTGAATTTAAATATAGCTGTTGACAAATCCAATTTTATGTTGTAAGATATAGACAGTTAGCAAACGCTAACCGCTTTGAAAATCACAAACCCATGTGAACTCTGTATATTTATAAAATTATATTATTTAATAATTTTGGTGTATTCTTCCGAAACTTCATATTATTTCAAAGCGGGCGTTTCTAATTAATCCCTAACTTCGTTTGAATAATTATTTTGCCATTAATTATTCACTCAAACTCTTTTCTCCTTAGGGGCAGCACCGCATACTGCTGTCCCTGATTTTCGTTAATTACTTACTTTTATATAGTTGGCATTGTCAACCGCAATAAAGGGGTGCTGAGATGTCAGAAGATACTATCATACGCAATTGTTCGCCAACTCTTGCAGGAATAAAAACCGGAAGCCTCTTTAACTGCCCTTATACCACTGTTGAAGAAACCGAGTGCTATATTAAAAGATTCAACAAGTCTTTTGCTCAAAAAGGTGTTGTGTTAAAATCTTTAAATTACAGCAAGGGCAGGGTGCTTGCATATATGTATCGCCCATCAATGTTAAAGAGCGACCTTTCCAATTCTTGTGCAGGGTCAATTCTAAGAAAAAACGGTTATCAATCCTCCAAAGTCGGTTACTGTATAACAAGGCTTACCGAGCGAATAAGCGGTGAGGGCGAGTTCCCACATGAGATAGGGCTGTTCCTAGGTTATCCGCCTGAGGATGTTCAGGGTTTTATCAGTAACAAAGGATGTTCAGCAAAATGCACAGGTTGTTGGAAGGTTTACGGCAATAAAAAAACTGCTGAAAGGCAGTTTGCCAAAATTAAAAAATGTACGTCGGTTTACTGCAAAAAATGGTCGCAGGGCACACCACTGCATAAATTGACGGTATCGGCTAAGGTTTATTAAATTTCATTTAAATATATTTTCAATATGAAAGGATTTGGTATAATTATGAGTAAGGTTGCAGTTGTTTACTGGAGCAGTACAGGTAACACAGAGGCAATGGCTAATGCCGTAGCTGAAGGTGCACAGGAAAAGGGTGCAGAAGTAAGCGTATTTACCGCAACAGAGTTTGACGGTTCTAAGGTTAATGACTTTGATGCAATTGCTTTTGGTTGCCCGGCAATGGGTGCAGAAACTCTTGAAGACAGCGAGTTTGAGCCTGTGTTCAATGAATGTGAACCTAACCTTAACGGAAAAAAGATTGCTCTTTTTGGTTCCTATGGTTGGGGCGACGGCGAGTGGATGCGTAACTGGGAAGAAACTTGTCAGAATGACGGAGCAGTACTTGCAGTTGAAAGCGTAATTTGTCAGGAGGCTCCTGATGATGAGGCTACAGAAAACTGTAAAAATCTTGGTGCCTCTCTTGCATAATTGTAAATAATTTACCCACTGTAAGGGATAGTTCCCTGTTTAAAATTGATTAAAAAAGGCTCAGCTTAGGCTGAGTTCTTTTTTTATATAAAGGAAAAAGCGTTCTCCTGAGGATGACCCGACCCCCAAAAGTTAGACCAAAAATCTAATTTTCGGAGGTCGGTATTTTCATGGCAAAATACAGTTATGAATTCAAGAAAAAAGTGGTGACAGAGTATCTAAACGGCGAGGGAGGATACGAATATCTTTCAACAAAACATGGAATTCCAAGCCAAACCGTATTGAGAAGATGGATTTCTGCATACAAGGAGTTTGGTGATGAAGG